>JACROU010000044.1:32461-95318 GCA_016214265.1 Candidatus Omnitrophota bacterium | reverse complement strand
GGTTTCCACGTAACACTTTCTTTAGAAGCCCATTTCAACGCATGATAAGGCTGCCAAGCACCGGCGGCGGGGTCAAATTCAAATCTCTTGAGATAAACATCACCTATCACAACCTGCTCATAAGGAATTTGTATCCCAAAAGGAGTTTCATGAATATGAATCGAAAGAAAAGGATCGGTTTTTCCTCTTTTCAATACCTCTGAAACCTGCGAGAGTTTTGAAACAGCCGTTTCAAGAATCGCTTTTTGTTTATCCCCAATTCCCTTTAAATCTATGGCAACATCGAGGCAATACTTGCTTTGAAAGGCTTCCCGAACCAGCGCCTTGAACCAGCCGAGCGTTACATTACTACGCGCGAATTTTTTGGCCAAAGGGCTTCCCTGAACTCCCGTAAAATCCAGCCATTTCGTAACCGAATTATCTTTCTCCGGTTTCTCCGGGGTGATTTTCTTCCTCAAAACAATACTGCCCCCTTCCAACGCCGGCTCAACAACAATTCGCTGGACCGTGCCCAATTCGGGTTGAACAACAAATTTGAAATAAGTATGCTGCCATTTTTTTCCGTCAAATTCGAAGGCTTCGTAAGCCATCGTGTCACCGGAGGAAGGCTTACCCCCCTGAACCCAGATCCCCGCGTCATCGACGTACACAGTCAGCGGAGCGTGATTCATCACCCAATCCTGATAAAGCTGATCCAGCTTGGTAATATTGAAATCAAGATTTCGAAGCCAGGCTTTTCTCTCATGCTGCGGCATCTTCGCCACATCTTTCCAAATAACAAGCTGATATCCTTTTTTTCTGGCCTTGCGAATTAAAGGAGAGAGATCTTCAAGCTGCGCATTGGCGGCCACTATATTCTTCTTCACTTCCCGGAGGGGATCCTCTTCGGATGCGGCCGCGGGCAATTTAAATTCCCCGGATTTTGTTACATCAACTCTTTTTGTTTCCGGTGTCACAGATTTTTCCTCCTCCCACCCCGCCAGAGCGCTCTGAATATCAAAGGTGTTAATTTCAAGTTCCGATTCTGCCGGTTTATCTGCCTGCCGTATGTCAGAAATAGATTCCCCCTCTTCGGAAACCAATTCGATTCCAAGATTTCTCAGCAAATCTTCTTCATTGTTATTTTTTGCGCCAAAGTTTTGCTCCATAGTTCCCGGATCTACCAACTGCCCATCTCTAACCGGTTCCAACTTAGTTACAAATCCCTTTTCCGGATCAACAGTTTTTGTCTTCAGATAAATAGGCACAGATCCTCTGGAGTTAACGGCCATAATTTGCGTTTTGCTTTTCCCATCACCCTCATTCACAGCCCCATAATCCAAAACCACAGTTTGATATTTGCCACTTGGATCTTGGCCTTTTATAACCACAAAATGAAAATCATCCAACATAGGGTCATTCACTCGTAACTGAAAATGCGGAACGCTTTTTCCCACACACACAAGTTTTATACCCTTCAGCTGGAATTTACTGTTAAGCTCTTTCGTCTTATTCAACAAAATGCCCACGTTCCGAAACTCTTCGGTGTTGTAATCTTCGAAAATTTTTGAATCAACAATCTCGCTTAACTCGATTCCCATTTCTTCATAACGTTTCGCTTGCTGATTATAATCGTGATACCGTTCCACGAAAATTTTCGCCCATTGCGACGCCAGCCTTTTCTTTTGCTCGGCAATGGATGTCTTTTCGGAATCTTTGATAGTCCGGGGAGGCGTGTTTCTGAACAAAGCGGCCAGATCGTCTTTCCGGCTCATTACCGCAGTTTTAAAATATTCCACAACGTCATAAATCACCTGGGTTTTTTCCTTTTCGGTTTTAATACCATTCCAGGCTTTTGCAAGTCCCATAAGACGTTTGAATCGCGCCGGATCGTCTGAGGTTTCGCAATCCACTAAAATTTCATTGATAAATGGAACCGTGGCGATCCGAGTCAAAAAATAATCGGCAAGCAACGGATCGATCCGGTAAAAAAAGGCGGCGTTGTTTAACACATAATTAGCGAAAAGCTGCGCCTTGAAATCCAATTCGGACATGTTGAATTTTTTGTACGTCTCGGGATTGTTGAACTGTCTGCTGGTTATCGTGTAATCAAAATCATGAAATACCAGATCACCCTCTTCGTTAAATCCCCAATTGTCGGGACGAGAATCCATATCGATAAATCCTGAACGCCAAAAAGCTTCGACCCGGTCTACAAATTGATCGATAAGGAATTTTTGCGTGTCCAGACTTCTCGCGTTTCGCATCACATCACTTAAAATCACTACCGGCTGCTGCACATATAATTTGTTTTGAGTTTCATACTGCTCGGGTTTTTTTAAACCGGCCTCTTTGAATTCTTGTTCGGTTACCAGCCGCGCTGTTGCCGCCATAAACTTTCTCAGCCGTTCATGCTGGGGCTTCGAAATTTCATCGAACACCTCGTCACGAGTCGTGGCTTTCGCGCTGATTTTTAAATAAACTTTGCTGACCTGATCAGGCTTGGTCTCGCCCAGCACAGCATGAAATGCAGCGGTTTCCGGACTCTTCACAAGGATATGAAGTGCAATTCCGTTGGCTCCCCGCCCGGCCCATCGGGGTTTTTTTAAAACCACATCCGTTCCAAGTGTTTTCCATTTAAAAAATTTGTAGATTTTTTCAAGCTCCGCCTGACTGGTTGACCATGTAAATTGTTTCCCGCCCGATTTCTCCCGCTCCAAAAAAGTCCCCTCGACAAACGGAACCGCGTTCATCTGAAGAAGGTTTTTCCCTTCCGCATCAGGAACAATCAGCGCCACGCGATCTGAATTGAGATAAAAAGTGGAATTTGCCGCACTCAGAATCACCTCGCTGTCAGCGGGCAGAAGCATTCCATTCGGTGAAACAAATTCATCTTTTTCCGCGCCCAGACTATGACCTTTTGCCGATTCTGATTTTTCAGAACCTAAACTTTTGGCACCGGATTTGACTTCTGTCCATACCGTCTTTCCATCTTTATTTTTTTCAGGCCGCACAATCGCACGCTTACCCTGACCGATGGCCACATTTCCGGTTACTTGAACGTAATATCTTGACCATTTTCCTTCTCGAAATTCATAGCCGGGGAATATTTTGGCCAGAGGATTTAGAAATTTATGTTGTATGGGATCTATTCTTCGTTTTTTGTGAGCAACACGGATTACTCCGTTTTCCATCTGAAGATCTAAATTCCGAAGGCCTTCAGATTCAATTTCTTTTTCCCATGACTCCAGCTCCTTTTTCGATTCTGGGGACAATATTTCAAAACCCTCAGCTACAGCCTGTCGGAACTGATTCATTTTTTCTGTATCTTCTGAAAAATTAAAATTCTTTCGATTATCCTGAATGAAATCCAGAACAGCTTTTAAAAGCAGATTCTTAAACGGATTTTCCATCGAAGTGGAAGATCGATTTCCATCTGATTTTATTTCCGGTTTTTTCACCGTTCCCGTAGGATCTGAGGCTCTCATTGATCTGACCAAATCTTGCGTTCTTATCGAAGGAACTCGAGATACTTCCGATTCCTGATCTGTTGAGGTCTCTGGCTGGGGAACATTAATCGTTCCCACACCCCATTGCGCCAAGGAAACTTCTTCGATATCTCCAGTAGTTGTATTTTGCTTCTTAAATTTGTAGGTCCCAGAAGGAACAACCCGGAAAATGTTCGTCTGGCTCGGATTTTTCTGGCGCGCATTCAAATCCATAATATAAAGCTTTTCCGTCCCATCATCCGGATCTACCATCTTAATTACCACAAAATGATAGTCATGCTTCATGGACAAATCCTGATCCAGCATCTGAAACCGGGGGACTTTTCTACCCACAAAAATCTGCCGTCCGTCGACAAGATTCAAACGTTTTCTTAACTCGAGAAACTCTTTCAAACTTTCTTCTTCGCTTTGTTTCAAGGCATCCAATACAGGGGACTTGATCCAGTCTCCAAGCTCTCTTTCAAGAACTGCGAATCGCTGCGCATTGGTTTGATAATTTTTGTATGGCTCTACGTATTTTTTTGCCCAAAGACTTGCCATTTGAGGATCGGGGGGCACCGCATCAGGCATGGCTTCTTTCTTTGTTTCTGATTTTTTTATCCCTTCAAACAATTCGATAAGATTAGCTTCTCTTTTATTCACTGCTTCTTCAAAAAAATTAAAGCAATTCAGCGCTATTTCATTGCAGATCGCTTGAATTTTTTCTTCCAAATCCTTGCACATTTTTAAGTTGCCAGAGAATCGCTTTTGTTCCTTCTGCAAAAGCTCTCTTTCTTTATTTTTCTGAACTCCCCAGCGAATCAATGCTAGAAGAGGATTTTTCCGGGCTTCTTCGATGGCCTTATCATAAGCTTCGGGATTTATTTCCGGGTTTACTAATACATAATTTTTGAACGTGCCATGAAACTGGGACTCCTGCTCCGATTCATTTATTATCTCTTTCATAAAACTAATGGCTTCAACTTTACTCAAAAAATAGTTGCGCAAATTTTCATCAATCTGTTCAAAAAATATTGCGTTGTTGACGATATAGTTGACAAACACCCCTCTTTTTTCGAAGGAGTCGGATTCGGCAAACTCTTTCATAGTTTTAGTGTAATCAAAATCATGAATAACAAGCCTGCCGTCTTTGTTGAAACCACAATTTTCCGGACGCAAATCCATATCCATAAAACCAGCTCCCCAGAAAGCTTCTATAAAGCTAACGAACCGGTCTGTGAAGTATTTCTTTTCTTCCAATGTTTTTGCATCACGTATCAAATCCGAAAGCACAACGAGCGGCTGCTGAACGTAGGTTTCTTTTTCGTCATCTTCAACTCCCAGATCACGAAATACCAGTTTGCCCGCTTTCAGTGTTTCAGCCATAAAATCACGTATTCGCCCCCACTCTTTTTTTATTGTCTGATAGCGCGCGGAGCGATTGACATCCTCTTTGCTGAATTTCACGACTGCCCGGCGCACATCACCGGGTTTGGCAGTTCCAATCACGCGTTGTACCGCGTCGGTTCTGGGATCTTTGACGTTGATAAAATACATCCCGCCATTTCCTCCCGCGCGATTGCCGAAAGGCATGCTAAGAAGAACGCTCTGTTTGAGCGCTCTCCATTCCAGAAATTTTCGAACGAGATCGAGATTCTCAGAATCAGTCGCCCAAAACTTGTCGGCCTCAATATTAATTTTTCCGCTGAGAGGAATCGTTTTAACCGGAGAAAAATCTTTTTCATCAAGAAGGATAACTTGATTATAGCTAACATAAAAATAATGGTCGCCCGCGTGTACAATTGTCTCCTGGCCGGGCGCAAGCTCAAATCCTTCTTTCCCAATCGTCAGCGAATCTTTGGAAGCAGCGGCTGCGCCATTTTCATCCTCGCCTAAGCTGGCGGCTCTGGCTTCAGCGATAACGGCCTTGCGTTCGCCGAGGTTGATTCCAAGTTTTGCGGCAAACGCCGGCGGTTCGGCCAGCGGATTGATGGCGAGATCGGAACTGGCGGCAGTTTCCGAGGCGCGCCCCAGCAAGGCCTTCACATAACTTGTACGGCTGTCGCCCTCAACTCCGGGCATGATGACGGTGTAATTGGCGCGGGTTTGAACAAAATATTTTTTGAGCGCATCACTATGAAATCCCCCCGTGATCACGATGGCGCGGGATTCGTGTCTGGCTTTAAGAGTTTTTTGGATAGTGTCGAAAAAGGCGGCCTCGCGTTGTTCGGCGAGACGGTAAAACTCAAGTGCTGCATTGACCAGAGACCCGCGCCCCGCGACAAGAGTTCTAGTCTCTGGTCTCAAGTCCCGGGTCTTGGGCCAATCCTTCCGCGTTAGTTCGAGGACGAGCAGCTTGGCTTCGAGCTTGGCCTGTTTCACTTGCTCAACCGCCCGTTTCTCTTCTGGTGTTTTGGCCAGGGTATTCATCAATAGCTCAAGCCACCGATCGAGCTCTTCAAACAGAAGCGAAGAATCCAGTTCGCGCTCATAAATCAACCGCTTGGCATAGCGGGTAAAATTCGGATATTTCGAAAATTCAAAACCCTTGGATTTGAGCTTCGCATACAGTCTTTCGAGCTCGAAACGCGGATTGTCGTGTTCCAAGTCGCATGCGCCGGCAAGTCTTTCGATTTCTTTCTGTTCAGCGGTCACTTTTGCCTGATCCAAATTTTCTTTTTCCAGCTTAAGCCGCATCAAGCGAACCAGGTTCGGAAATTCTTTCTGTTCTTTAGCGTCGCGCAAATCCCGATTCAGATGCCGCTCAGAAAGTTGCCCCAGCGTTCCAAGCACTTTCATAATCGATGAGGTACTCGCATCTTCGCGCAGATAAATGCGAAGCGCGGTAAGCAGATCTTTATTCACCGAGCGTGTGAGGTTCCGTTCCAATTCTTTCTCGTTGGAACGAATCCATTCCCGGGACTGTTTTTCTTGCGACATCACTTTTTTGAAAAGATTAAGATCCTCACGATACAATTCTGCATTTTCGATGCCGATAAAATCAACTCCCCGGGGATGATCGAAAAGATAAAGATCCGACGCCGTCATTAAGCCAAAACGCGTCAGATGATCCACAATTTTCCGGTTCAATTTACGGTCTTCAGAAAATTTCAGATAACGCGCATCCAGCTCGCCAATGGCGCCTTCGACAAACACGGTGTTAATTTTTTTCTCGTGCACCAGATAGTCGAGAATTTTCGCCATGTTCTTCTGCGCGGTGTCATTGGCATGCGCGTCTTGAATATGAATGACGAGCGGCTGGTCGGGGAAAGACGCTTCGGTTTCAATCACACGGCCCAATTCAGACGGAATAGAGACGGACAGAACGGTTCTAATTTCTGACGGACGGAAACCAGATGTAACTTGTCCCCATGCGACAGAATTAATAAGAAAAACCACAAATGTGACTGCGGTGGAAAATTGGATAAATTTTTTGGAGAAAATATTTTTCATTTACTTCGTTTTTTGACCTTCCTTAATACTTTTTAAACAATGTGAGAATTATGCCCTTCAAACGCCGAAAAGTCAAAAAAGGGAATTTGTTATTGGGGAATATTTAATCTAACCCCTTTACCAACAATGGCTTCCAGCTCATCCATTGCCTTTGGGGCTTTGTGGGAAAGAATTTCGTAGCCTTTTTTGGTGACCAGCACATCATCTTCAATGCGAATACCGATGCCGCAGAATTTCGCCGGATATGATTTTTCTTCTTCGCGGAAATAAAGACCCGGCTCTACGGTCAGCACCATCCCCGGTTCCAGTTTCCGGGATTTTCCAGCCGTATAATACGCGCCGCAATCATGAACATCCATGCCCAGCCAATGACTGGTCCTGTGCATGTAAAAGCGGACGTAATTTTTTTTTTCGATTAATTTTTTGATCGGTCCTTTCAACACCCCTAGTTTTTTGAGGCCATCCGCAATTTTCTGCACCGCAATTTCGTGTACACTTTGAAAAGTCACCCCTGGTTTCACACGGCGAATAGCCGCGGCCTGCGCTTCAAGCACCAAAGAATAAATCTCTTTTTGTTCTTTTGAGAATTTCCCGTTCACCGGAAACGTGCGCGTGATATCGGCGGTCATATAATCAATTTCCGTCCCCGCGTCGATCAACAGCAATTCACCCGGTTTCATTTTACGGTTGTTGGCGTTGTAATGAAGTGTCGTGGCGTTTGACCCCGAAGCCACAATCGTAGGATACCCCATTCGCGGCGAACCACTTTTCCGGAAAAAATATCTTAGCACGGCATCAATTTCGTACTCGCTCATTCCGGGCCGGGTAGCGCGCATCGCCATTTCATGCGCTTTGGCGGAGGCGTCACACGCCGCTCGAAGCGCTGCGATTTCCTCGCGGCTTTTAATCAACCGCATCTCGTGCAGAATAGCTGCGGGATCACGCAAATCCGAAGGCGCCGAAAACCCAGCGCGCGAGTTTGCTCGTAATTGGCCTAATTTTTCGGTGATCATCTTATCCATATCCGGCCGGGCACCGAGTTGAAAATAAAACGCTTTGGCTCCACCCAGGTATTCTTCAAGCCGCTTAGGCAGTTCGCTGATCGGGTGCGCCTTATCAGCGCCGAAGCGTTTTATCGCGCCTTCGACGCCGGCGCGATGCCCCCCCCACACTTCTTCTTGTAAATTTCGAGGGCGGACGAACAAAACGAATTTCTCATTTTTCCCTTGTGGCAGAAGGAGACAGGCGGCATCCGGCTCTTCAAATCCGGTGAGATAAAAGAAATTGGAGTCCTGGCGGTATTCATGCTCGACGTCGTTGTTGCGCATCGCCACGGGGGCAGAAAGAAGCAGCGCCGCGCCCTCTTTCATCCGGCGCATGAATTCCCGACGACGTTTTTTGAATATGTTATTAGAGGGCATCATTATTTTTTCAGCCGTGGTTTTAAATAAAAATATTCCAATGTGTACCCGTTCGGATCCAGAAAATAGACCGAGGCGCCGTCAGAACGTGTGTATGGCCCCTCGATAATCTGAACTTTGTGCTTCCTCAAATGATCGGCAAACCGGCGCACTTCCTTTTCCGATTTCGCCTGGAATCCAAAATGAGAGAATTTCTTGCCTTGAAGTTTTTGGAGGGTTTTGAAGGGGTGTCCCGTCGGCGCAGCGAGAAGAGCCAGCACATCTTTTTTCCCAAGCTGAATAAAACAATTTGTGGCGTTTTTCCAAATCACCCGTCCACCCAAAACGCGGGTGTAGAATTTCTCGGACAGTTCCATATCACGAACGATCACCGCGATATGATCCAAACCGCGGATAAAGGTTATCACGTCGTCATCCTTCCCGGTTATGCTTTCGTAGGCTTGCCGTACAAGTTGAAGGCCGGCGTCGTTTCAACATCAATATTGCCCGTTACTTTGACCTGGCAGCTTAATCGGATCTCGTTCTCGCAGCCGATTGCGAAATAACTGAGCGCCAGGCGGATTTTTTCGATTAGTCCCTTCGGCGAACAGTTTTTCATCGTGTCATTTTTAATGAGCACACGGCAAGTGCCACAAGTCCCATGGCCCATGCAATTCAAGTATTTATTCACCCCGGAATACACCGTAATGTCCGCCTTGAGCGCGGCCTGGCGCAAATTTGCACCAGCGGGAACCTCGACGTCTTTGGCTTCTTTCAAAAATCTGATTATGGGCATCTTCAATCACCTTTGTTTAACAAAATTGTTTTAGCCAACGAGAAGCAAAGCGGATACAATGTCGGCTGTTATTTTAAAGTCGAGGAGGTCTCAATGGAAGCAAAATACGTAGAGAAAATCATGCGCAAAGAAGTGCTGACGGTCAAAGAAAAAACCTCGATCTATGATGCAGTCGCTCTCATGACCATGAATGATATCGGAGCCCTCCTCGTCATCAATACGCTGGGACGGCCTCTGGGCATATTCACTGAACGCGATGTGCTTAAACGTGTCGTGCTTGCCGGGCTGCAAGTACGCCACGAAATCATCGCAAATGTTTACACGAAAAAACTCGTCAGCGTAAAGCCCAAAGATCTTTTGCAGGAAGCCGCGAAAAAGATGAAAGAGGGACATTTCCGTCATTTGACCGTTGCCGGAGATGACGGAAAGATTGTGGGAATTTTATCTGCGCGGGATTTGGTTGGTATTTACGCCGGAAAATAATTTGTCATTTAGTCATATCAAACATTGCCTGCAGCCGTTCCATTTCAGAACGCGAATCGCCCTTCATAGCGTCCTCGATAAGCTTTGATTCGTTATCATTCTTCGTTGGTTTGTGAATCTGATAAAACACACCAAAATATCCTGGCCATGGCTCTATCGCCAATTTCAGGGCGGCCAGCTCATTCGTCACATCATGACGCCCGGCATCTTCCGGAGTGCCGTCATTTTTCTTTTCATCAATGATCCGGAATTGGCCGCCTTTTCGAGCCAACGCCGAATCAAAAGCTCCGCGATTAAATTCTGTGCATTCCGAGAGGACTTCAACAACCGAGAATCCGTCGTGATCCATCGCCCGCTCCATCATGGCCAGCAAATGATCCGGCATCGCAGCGTGTGAACGCGCAACAAACGTGGCGCCGTCGGCAATCAATTTTTTCACAGGGTTAATCGGTGTATCGGTGCTGCCCCAAGGATCAGTTTTGCTTTTAAATCCAAGCGGCGAAGTCGGGGAGGTTTGTTTTTTGGTCAGTCCATAAACAGAATTGTCCATCACGACGCAGGTTAATTTCACATTTTTGCGAGCGGTATGTGTCAGGTGATTGCCGCCGATCGAGAAGGCATCACCATCGCCAAAAAATACAAACACGTGAAGATCGGGACGCGAAAGCGAAAGTCCGGTAGCCAGTGTGAGCGCGCGGCCATGAACGAAATGGGCGCCGTGCGCGTTCACGAAATAAGGAAAGCGGCTGGAGCAGCCGATCCCTGAAATCGTTGTGATTTGCTGTTTTAACATTCCCCGACGTTCATTCAATTTAAAATAGGCGTTCAACACCGAAAAATCTCCGCACCCCGGGCACCAAGTAGGGTGATCAGATGCCAGATTTTTCCGGGTTGCTTTCAAGAGATCTTCCGGAACTTGTGCTGTATTTGAATGCTCATGAGTCATTGAAATTATCTCCTTAAATCGACGGATGCACGGTCTGCATCACTTTCGATTTTACCGCGGCAACCAGCTCTCTTACTTTGAACGGAAGTCCGTCGGTTTTATTGATTCCGCTAATTCGATTCGTGCCGTATACCGACCGCAAAAGTCCTGCCAGCTGTCCGAAACCATAGATTCCCGGATCGTTCAATTCGGCGACAAACACATGTTTGAATCGGTCCATTATTTTATCGATTCCCTTTTGAAGCGGGCACAAATACCGGACGTGCAGTGAGGAAATTTCCATGCCCTCTTTACGAAGCTGATCCACAGCTTCCTCAATCGGACCTTTTGTGGAACCCCAGCCAATCAAAAGCACCTCGCCTTTGTCCGATCCGTAAACCTCGGGTTTCGGCAATTTGTCACGCAAGGTCTGGAGTTTCCGGCGGCGCTTGGCATTCATTTTCGTGTGCATCGCAGGCGATCCGTCTGGATGGCCGGCTTCGTTGTGTTCCAAGCCGGAGATAATCGGATAATTTCCATCCGTCATGAGAGAGCCAGGGACAATGCGTTCAGACACTCCTGATGGCGTATCTTTGTACGGCAGAAAATTGGGGCCTTTCGGACTCAGATCTGGTTTGTGAATCCGGAAATATTCTTTTAAGTTAGGCTCCGGCCAGGTTTCAACCCGTGTAGCCAATGAGTAATCAGAAAGGAAAATCACCGGACAGTTGTATTCCTGCATCAGTTGAATGGCTTCGAACACGGCGTAAAAAACATCGCGCACGGAAAATGGCGCGATCACAATCCGGGGGGCATCGCCATGACCGGCATACAACGCCAGATTTAAATCGCTTTGTTCCACGTTAGTTGGCATACCCGTGCTGGGTCCGCCGCGCTGAACGTCCACAATCAGAAGCGGCACTTCGGCCATCACGGCATACGAAATAATTTCACTCTTGAGAGACAGTCCGGGGCCCGAGCTCCCCGTCATCGCTAGTGTTCCGCCGTAAGCGGCACCAAGCGCCATACCAATCGCGGCAATCTCATCTTCGGCTTGAATAAAGGATCCGCCAAATTTCGGCAGTTGAACTCTTAAAATTTCCATCACGCTCGACCACGGCGTGATCGGATATCCGGCGCCAAAACGAATGCCGCCGGCAATCGCGCCGTAAGCCAGCGCCTGATTACCATCCATGCAAACTTGCGGATGCGCGCGACCGACCGGGTCTTTCTCAATTTCAAACACTTCACCAACTGTGCTGATGTCGTAGGCATAACCGGCGTTGTACGCCTTAAGCGCAGGATCCAGCACTTTAGGCCCCCGCTTGCCAAATCGTTCGTTGATTTGAGCAATCAGCTTATCGCTTTCCAAATCAAACAAACGGGCAATAAGCCCCATCAAAAAGAGGTTCTTGCCCTTATCTTTTGCGGTTCCGCCAATGGCCTCAATGGTCAGGCTGGTCATCGGAACGCCAATTAAATGAAATCTTTTTTCGTCCGGATCGGGGGTCACATGGTCTGAGTCATAAATCAGAAGACCGCCCTTGCGAAGCACTTTGATATGATCCCGGTAGGAATGCTGATAGAAAGCGATTAAGACATCGGACTCGTCCCCGACCGATTTCAGGCGATGTCCGCCAACGCGCAGCTGGAAAATACTGGGTCCGCCGGAAATGGTGGAGGGAAATGTTTGAAACGTAATGACGCCCCGGGCACTTCGGCCAGAAAGGCGCGACAGCATATCCCCGACGGACTGAATACCGTCCTGGGAATTGCCCGCGATACGGATAACTGCTTCTTCCAGATGAACTTTTTTGAGCCCCTTAGTCGTTTCAGTAGATACGGTAGACATGGTAAAAACCCTTTTCTCACTCCCCATTCTTGCAAAAAAATTATAGCACGATGTTCTACTATACTTCGGAGAGAGAAAGGTGATTATAAAGTATTTTTCTTCAAAAACAATCCCGGGCAGAAACTATTGCGGCAAAATAGTCCATAACCCAACGTATACCAACGAGTTATAATATAGCTAGGATTAAAATAATTCTTTTGCAGACGAAGAAGGAGGTTGCCATGCCATACATCATTACAAAGAAATGCCTTGGGGAGCGATATGGGACTTGCGCATCAGTGTGCCCCGTCGACTGCATCAAACCCGGAAATTACAACGGGGAGCCGTTTATGATTATTGATCCGGATGTGTGCATCGAATGCGGATTATGCGCCCCGGAATGCCCGGTTTCAGCCATCGTGGATCATGAGAACGTAGATCCCGAAGCGGCCAAACTCAACCGCGAACTGGCGGCGGCATTTAAAAATAATCCGCCCGTAACTCCCAGAGGGGTCAACGAACCACCGCGTAAACCAGGAAATAAAAAGTAGAAAAAATCCAGGAACAGGTCTCGCCCTACCCCGCTTTGCGCATGATATCAGTGTAAATGTCTTGCGCAATTTCGATTTTGGGCATTTTGAATTTATTGCGGGCTTCCACTTTTAATTTCACCGCTTTATCCGTAATCCGGGTCACATGAATTTTAACGGTGTTGGAATCTACCATCGTTTCGATATATCCGCGGCTCTGATCTTCTAACTTCACAATACCTTTGCTTCTGGCGGATTCCAGCGCGGAAGAATAAACTTTGTCGTACCGCGCATCAACCGCCCCCTCAATTTGATCTTTGCTAACCGCGTATCCCCCGGCCGCGCCGCCACCGATCAACAAAAGTGCACATCCGCACAATATCGGACCAGTCACGAGCATCAACACAATCGGAAATAAAATATGAAAAAAGCGTTTCAATTTCATTTTCTTTCTCCGTTTATTTCACCTTTGTCACAACACCAAAATGGTCTGAAGCAAAAGTTTTTTTCATAGGTTGGTTAAAACAAAGCGCTGAAGAAACTACCGTTTGCTTTCCCGACGGCCTCAACCAAATATAATCGATTCTACGCTCGGGCAAATCAGCACGCAAGGTGTAAGGATTTTTGTAAGACCACGTGTGTTTCGATGTTTTGTTTACCTCGGCAAATGTGTCGCGGAACGGTTGATGCGCTTTCAGGACACGCGCAATACCGTCTTCTGACAGGTAAAGCCATTGCTTCCCGGCGAGGAACCGCATCTCATCGGACGAGGCTACGGAATTCATGTCCCCTGCCAGCACGCATGGACGCTTACCCCCGTTCACTTCTTCGATCCAATTCCAAAGCTCGATGAGCTGGCGCTGACGAATGTGCGTTTCAGGAAGCCGCCAGGAAAGATGTGTGACGAAAAAATCCCACTGCGTTTTTCCAACGCTCAAGCGCACCCACAGCGCATAACGGGAATAGTTTTCATTCGGAGATTTGGTTTTGAATTTCACCGAGCGGCTCGCAATTTTTGGGTAATTTGCGAGAAGCGCGAGGCCGCTTTTTTTCTCGCCAAGAACCAGCGTGGAATGCCCAACTGCTTTTTGAAGAACACTTGCTTTGTTCCGGTGAAAAACTTCCTGAAGGCACGCAACATCGGGTTTTATTTTGGCCAGCTCTGAAGCAAGCAACGGCCAGCGTTTTTCGAAATCCTGACCTTCGCTCCAGCAATTTAATGTAAGAACACGCATAGTCGATTATCCATTCTCCACGGAAATGGTGGGGCAATAAGAACCCGCCAATTCGCGGTGCCACCAGGTTTTTTGAGATTTCAATTCCGCCGGATTGGTAAAACGGTATTCATAAAGCATGGCCCGGATATAACGCGGAGGCCTGTCAGGAAACGGATTTTTCGCAATCAGTTTGAGCACCTCGGGCGAGCCCTGAAGCAGACGAATGCAGAAATTAACAAACCAGGGATTGATTTTGAAGGAACCGAGTGCGGCAAACCACATTTGCCAGTCAAGCCGCGGCTGATGCGGCGCAATGAATCCCGGCTGGCGTTTTACGTCACCCGGTTTGCACTTAAATTCATACGGATACCACGTTTCACCATCTCGGGAACCCTCGACAATAATTTCTGCGCGTCGCGTCGTCATCACAGCAAACAAGCCGTAAGAGTTCACGATGCGAAGAGGCTCGACGACCTGATACAGTCTCGCCATCACAAACGGCCAGCGAACATCAACCCGAAAGAGGCCCGAAAACTCCACCGTACTCATCACAAGAATCACACCCGCAAGCGGAACCACTACCCATTTTGACCAGGTTTTCGTGACTGAAGAAACGGAGATTTTTTTCTGCCACGGCCACATCCTGTCATCGATCAAGAGCACGCACAACGCGATTGTGAGCCAATTGAAAAAACCATAATTTCCTGTCGCGATAATTAATAACTGAAACGCAACAATCAAAATGCTTCCCAACAAGCGAAGCCGTTTGGGCATCAGCACTAGAAAAGGAACCAAGAGTTCAATAGCGAGCGTCGAAAGTGCGGATAATTTATGGAACCAAACGGGAAAATGATGAAAATACCAGCTGATCCAGGTAGGTAGCGGCTGCGTTTCGTAATGAAATGTAAGCGCGGTAAGCTTCCGCCAAGCCAGGTCTCCGCTCATAAGCTTGATCACGCCCGAAAAAAACATCAGACGGAACAAAAGCCAGCGGAAAAGCCAGTGAATGATTTTTGATGGCCGCGCTGGCAGCGCAATCGCCAGCGAATTAGCTATGGGTGGGGCAAGGAAAATGGCCAAGAAACCAGCTTCCAATAAAAGAATATCCCACTGAAATCCCAAAAATTCCCCGCCGACGGTAAACAAAGAAAGATACAAAAACCAAAGCACGCCCAAAATCGGCGTTTCCAAAAAACCAATTGCTAGCGCCGCGGAAAGAATCGCGCCGGCCCAGCAAACCACCCGCAAGAAAAAATCGCTCGCGTTAAACCAGAAAAGCGTGGGCAAAAACCAAAAACGGCCGACACCAATTCGCTCGCTGACCGTATTTAAAAATACCTGCACCGGAAGAATTCCGTTTTTCCCAAAAAGACCAATCACTTGGACAGCCAGTGAGGCAAAAGCGACAAAATAAATGACGCCCAGCAGTCTTCGGAATAGCCAGCTCGAAAAAGAAAAGGTCGCGGGTGAAAGATCCTTACCCCAAACAAAGCGCGTCAGAAACGAAAACGCAGGGCGGTTGTTGGCAATCAGCTTGTACCACCAATCAGAAACAGGGCGGACAAACGGGATATTCTGATAAACCCACAGCATCCAGCCGCGGCCATTGGAGTAACCGAGTGTGCGAAAAACGGCTTCGGCCCCGCCAGAAATTTGACCATCCACATCCACCAATTGAACCGCGCTCTGAAATTGTTTCAAAGAAATCTGGGGGAATTGTCCGCTCACATCCTGAAACGGGACGTACTCAACCCGGTCGTCCGTGAAAAGCTTCCAGCGGTTGATCCAGCGCCGGCAGAAATTGCAGTCACCATCGAAAATAAGTAGGGGTTTTTCGCGTGTCATAGGCAATGTATTGTATACTGAGTTTGACTATTTTTAAATCCCCTCTCTTGAAGGGTCTTAAGAGCAAATATGTATGAAACCATAGCCGACTTTTACGACAGTGAATTCCGGGGCTGGAATGAAGATTTTCATTTTTTTCTGAAACAGCTCAAGCCCGGCTCGCGCATTCTGGAATTGGGCTCGGGCGCCGGACGCATCGCGATTCCTCTGGCTCAAAACGGGCATTGCGTCACGGGGATTGAAATATCGGGAGGCATGCTTGAAATCGCCCGCGCAACCGTCGCCAAACTTCCGTTTGAGATCCAGAAGAATATTAAATGGCTCCCGGGCGACTTTTTAAATCTGGATTTGCCTGAAACATTCGGCACTGAATTTTTTCATCGACGATCAGGCGCATATTCCACTATTTAGAAACCTGCACGACCGCCTGAATTCCAGCAGCATGCTGATCGCCGATATTATTTTTGAAAAAGAAAATACTCCGAGCAGAAAAAAAGAATCCGAGAAAAGTTTCTGCCATTGTGTGCGCGGCACATTGATCAAAAAGAAATCCGTCGAAACTCCGGCGGGAAAACATCTCGTATCCGTCCTTCAAACTTACGAGGAACGGGATTATTTAAGCGGAGAGCTTATCGCCCGGGAAGAAAACGCGATCACACTTTACGTTTTCCCTCCGGACGAAATGGTTCAGAAATTAGAATCTGTGGGATTTGCTGTCGAAAAAATTTTTGGCAATTATCACCAAGCACCATTTGATAAAAACAAAAGCGCCCGAATGCTAATCGTGGCTAGGCGGTCTTAAGCCGGTTTGACTTTGCTGATTTTCTCGGGGAAAATCACGATTTCAACGCGACGATTCTGACGGCGGCCTTCTGCAGAGCTATTATCTGAAACCGGTTTGAACTCGCCATAACCCATCACGGCAAGACGAGTCGGATCAATACCTTCATTGTCCACAAAATGATGGAGCACACTCAGCGCGCGAGCAGCAGAAAGTTCCCAGTTCGATTTCCACCCCGAAACACGAATCGGAACGTTATCGGTGTGCCCTTCAACCACTACGGGATAATCTTTGGCCTGTTCTTGCACTACTTTGGCGACTTTGGAAAGAACGGAAAGCCCCTCGGGTTTTACTTCCGCTTTTCCGGAATCAAAAATGATTTCCTGAAGAAAGGTAATAACCAGCCCTCTCTCAGAAAGTTATAGCTTAGCCTGATAATCGGCTAACTGTTGAGCCAATTGGCGAGCTAATTCGTCTTTGGATTTTTCAAGATCGCTAACTTCGCGTTCCTGGTCCCGAGACAGTCTTCTCAGCTCGTCTTGATGTTGTCTCTCAAGACGGTCGAGCTTTCCTTTTAATAATTGGTTTTCGTATTCCAAATTCTGTTTGTTGGTAGCGCAGCCCACAATGAAGAAGAGGGGCAACATTAAAAAGAGAAGGCGGGAAATAATGGATTTCATCAGACTAACCTCGGTTTAGGAATTTTTCCGCCGGGTTCGCGAAGAGCCTCACCCGCCTTACGGCGGATGAGGCATCGCTGGAACCACGTGACGAAATTTGAGCAATCGCGCTGTTGCGCGATTCCTTACTTAATTGCAGCAGCTTGAGTCGTTGAAGCAGCAGCTTTGCTAACAGCACCTTCCAAGAAAGGCTGAAGTTTGGACCAAGTTCTGCGGCCGCAAACGCCATCTGCGGAAAGTCCCTGATCTTCCTGGAACTGCTTAATCGCGGAACGGGTGGCTGAACCAATTTTGCCATCGACCGGACCGTTGTAATAACCCGCGTTCTTCAAAGCTCTCTGAATATCACGGGAAGGGAGCGTGAATCCTGAAGGTGTGCGATAAATCTCACCGGAAATCGACGCGCCGGAAACTGATCCGCCGCTTGATTTGGCTTTCGCAGCTTCAGCCACTTCGTCTTCCACCTTCTGCTGACCGGTACGGAGGTTTTCAACATCCGACTGAACAAGCTGAAGCTGGGAACGAACACCATTCATATCTTTGTTATATTTTCCATTACTGACGCAGCCGGCAACGCCAAGGGCGAGAACGCCGAATACGACCAAAAGAGCAAGTTTTCTACTTTCCATCACAGTGGTTCCTTTCATTTCTTTGCTTTAAGTGAAATCAAGTTGTTGAAACTTGAGCCTTCGAAATTCCATTTGAAGGTCTGTGTAGTATACGATGTTATCCACAGGCGTTTCAAGAGGGAATTCTAAGGTTTTTTCCTTTAATTATCAGGGGTTTTAAGACGATAGATGGTTTTATAAGGAGAATATTTTTCTGTGAACTTACCCGTTTATTCTACAGCTCCCATTGATTTAATCGCCATTTCCACATTAATTGCGGCCGGCGTCTTCTTTTCCACACGGTATGTCCTGACACGCAGAACCTGGCTTTCACCCGTTATTTTTCTGGCTTTCACCATTCTTTTGGCAATCCCGTTTTATCTGTCGATGGATCCCTGGGCCGAAGTAGCTTCTTTCCGTCCCATTTTGCTAGGATCAATTCTTGTTTTCTTTTTTTTGAGTCCCGTTTTGGAATGGCTGGACGCAAAAAGAATTGAGGCGGAAGGGCAAAGAAAATTTCGTCACGCAGCGCACGAAATTCAGCTGACCTTCGAAGCACTGGCCCGTGAAAAAATCGGAGCGTTGGTCGCCATCGAACGCGAAGATTCGCTCGCGCCAATCGCGCGAAAAGGAATTCCGGTGAAAGGAGAAATCACCAAAGAAGTTTTGGCGACGTTATTTACGCCCTACACGCCGACTCACGACGGCGGCGTCATTATTGCTGACAGAAAAATCGCCGCGTGCGGATGTGTGTTTCCGCTTTCCGCGGATGAGCATTTATCGAAAGATTTGGGAACGCGCCACCGTGCGGCGCTCGGACTTTCGGAAAAAACAGACGCGCTGGTGCTCGTGGCATCGGAAGAATCCGGTGAGATTTCCGTCGCCTCTTACGGAAAACTCCATCACAATATTTCGCCGGAACATCTGGAAAAAAGAATTTTGGCAGAGCTAGGGCACACGCGCCACAAAACAAAATTAAATTTTCCGATGGTTTCAAGCCGGCGGCTTCGAATAACAAAACAAGGCGCGCATTCATCAACGTCACTTGCCCGGCGAATTCTAATTTTAACGGGGGCGCTTTTTTTCGCCACGCTATTCGTTAGTTTTGCCCCAAAGGATTGGCTCTCGAACAAACAGGGCTGGGTGTTCACCATTCCGGCCGCGGCTGCAATTTTTCTTTTACTTCGTACGTTTTCCGGGTCGCGAACCATTTTTCATCCCGAGATTCGTCAGGTCGAGCGCGCGTACACATTCCTTGGCGTGCCTGTCTTGAAACGCGCTTGGCTTTATGAAAAATTAAAAGGAATGAGTGTTTACGCATCGAAGAAATGGAAGAATTTATATGAACTGCGCCTGACGAAATCCCGCTTCAAATCCTGGCTAATCCTGGAATCGAAAAATCTTCGCAAACTGGAAGACGCCCAAATGGCGCTCGACCCTCCCCGCGCGCAGACCAATTTTGGGTCTGCTACGCCTTCGACTTCAATATAACTACCGTCTCAAAAATTTGGGTTTGAGGAAATAAATCGAACGGCATCACGCGCTCGGGTACAAATCCTGCTTGTTTAAGACGAGCCAAGTCGCGGGCCAGAATGGACGGCTCGCAGGAAAGATAAATGATCGAATCAATTTCCGGCTGAAATTCTTTGAAATTTTCAACGAGAGAGGCTTCTATCCCCCCGCGCGGCGGATCCAAAAGAAGAATATTTTTTTCGGCCTTCTGTTTCAGAAACACTTTTTTGAACTGCGATTCCACACGGCCGGTATACACATAAACATTTTCGATTTTGTTGCGCTTGATATTGCGGATGGCGAATTGATGCGCCAGCTTATTTTCCTCAAGCCCCACCACCTTTTTCACCCGGTCAGACAAACTCACACCAACTAATCCAACGCCGGAGTAAAGATCAAAGAGACACGCGTCTTTGCTTTCGGCAAGCAGCGTACCGATCGAAGCAATGAGCTGCGGTAACAGATAAGAATTTACCTGAAAAAAAACGTGCGGCGAAAATTCAAACTCAATACCGCCGATTTTTTCGCGGAGGATTTTTCCCTCGTCCGGCTTAGTGCGCGCACCGGTTTTTTCATCGAAGGATTGCCACGGCAGAAAAAATGTGTTTTGTCCGTCCGTCACCAATTCGAGTTTGAGGCGCCCAAAAAAATCGCCGAAAACATTTTTCATCTCATTTTTGCGGGCCAGTTCATTGATGGCCTGATTGATCGTCGGCATCGCAATGTGGCAGGAGTCAATGTCCACCAGCTCATGACTGTCACGCGCCAGAAAACCCTGCCGGATTTTTCCTTTCGCCGCGTGCATCAAGGTCAGTCCCACGCGGTTCCGGTAGCCGAAAGGTTTTGGCGACGGAATCACCGGGTCGACGGCAATATCTTTGACATTACCGATACGGGCCAGAAGTTCTTCAAGCGACTTATGTTTCCAGACGAGTTGTTCTTCGTACGCCAAATGCTGCAACTGACAGCCGCCGCAGCGGCCAAAATATTTGCAAGGCGCCTCGACGCGATGTTTCGACGGCTCTAAAATTTCCACGGTTTCGGCCCGCGCAAAACTTTTCTTCTCTTCAATAATTTGGGCACGAACACGCTCGCCGGGCAGCGCGCCCTCGACAAAGTAGACTTTGCCCTCAACACGGGCGACGCCTTCGCCGCCGTAAGCCAGCGAATCAATTTTAAGTTCGATCGTTTCAGGAGTCGTCATTTCAGAGCTCATTTGCGGGCCACTGCGATTAAGGAAAGGCCAAAGGGAAATGAAAATAGTGGATCCAGTTTTTCTAACACGGGGACTAGTTTCCCAAACAGCCCTAGCTGACCGAATGGCAGAATTTTTTTCTGAAGCACGCGGCCATTCAGCCACCAGCCAAAAATGCCGGCGCGATTGAAGAAAAATATTTTCTCGAGCGTAAATCCGGCGGCCGTAATTTTTTCGGATAATTCTTGTTTCGAATAACGGCGAAAATGCCCGAGCGCTTCGTCAAGCGTTCCGAAAAGCGTCGGATGCGCCGGAACCAAAAGTGCGAGCCGTCCGCCCGGTACCAGCGTGTCTTTCAAATATTCAAGCGCTCGCGCATCGTCTTGGATGTGCTCCAGCACATTCATGCAGACAATCGAATTGATATTTTCATCCCGGTAAGACGGCTGACCGGTATCGAGATCAAACGCTCCGATGCGCACTTCAGATTTCGCGGCGAACCGCTGTTTCAAAGTGGAAAGATAATTATTGGAAATATCGGTGAGTACCACACGCTCACGGCCCGCGAGAAGGAACGCGGAAATATTGCCGATGCCGGAACCGATTTCCATCACGCGACGACCCAGAAACGGACGGATGGCGCGATATTGCCATTGACCGTAGGCATCGATCTGCGAAAGCCGTTCTAACGTTTCTTGTCCGATAATATCCATCAAATTTCTCCGGGCAGTAGCCCTTCTTACGCGATTTAGGTGCCAGGTTCATGAACCTGGCACCTAAATACCAAAAAAGCCCAGTCCTCAAGTCAGCGTCAGGATATCAGACATCCACCCCGGCCACAACTTGAGAACTGGGCTTTTTGGTTATTCGGTGAATTTACGCCTTCGTTACATTAACAGCCTGTTCACCCTTTGGGCCCTGCTTGATTTCGAACTCAACAGGATCGCCTTCTTTCAGGGTTTTAAACCCATCGCCAGTGACAGCTGAATAATGCACGAACACATCGTTACCGTTTTCGGGCTTAATAAATCCAAAACCTTTTTGATCATTAAACCACTTAACTGTACCTTTTGCCATGCTACTTTGTCCTTCCTTTCTGGACTGCGAAAAACTGAGCCGCAAAAAAAGCCGTTTGATCGAGTACGAACTTCCAACCAGCCTGAAAATTTTTCGCGAACTCACTTCCTTCTACATCCTGATTGTACTCGAAGGGAATACTAACACCTCATCTTGAAATGTCAAATTTTTCGCGCGGACAAGATTGAGCCGGTATTATTCGAAGACCAAAATCTTCAGGTTTCGGAGCAGGGCTTCTTTGTGATCCACGGAAAGCTCGCCTATCTTCTTTCTAAACCTGCGGTTGTCAATCGCGCGAATTTGATCGATGAGAATGTCCGAATCTTTGTCCAGGCCGGACTCGCGCTGAGAAAGATGGACTCTTAAAATGTGCGCGCCCCGAATCACTTTGGTGGTGATGGGACAAATAATCGTGCTGGGGTGGACGTTATTTAGCAGGTTGGTCTGAACGACGACCACAGGCCTTATTTTCCCGGGCTCGGTTCCAAAACGGGAGTTAAGGTCGGCAAGATAAACATGAAACTTCTCGATCTTCAATCAATGTCATCCTCTAACTTCTCAAACTCCCGGAGCACCTCCAGAGACACCTGGCGCACGGCCCTGGATTCTTTCTCCAGCTGCTTCTTTAACAGTTTTCTTCTGTACAGTTGGCTGTAAAACATAAGCGCGTCATTAATATAGGCGTTCCGCGGAACGTGGATTTTGTGCACCACGCTTTCCACTTCCTGAAACACCTCATCCCGTAATTTAAGTGAAAGCATTTTCATAACCCCACCCCCTCAGTGGTATATACCATAGGTATATACTATTTCACGGTGAGTTCAAGGGTTAAATCTTATTTCTTGTCTGGGGAGTTGGGCGAATGACTGTGGCTTTCGGGTTCGATGTGGACGACGACGTCGGTGACGCCTTCGATATTTTTTTTGATCTCGTCTTCGATGTAGTTGGCCAGGTCATGCGCCTCGGCAACGGGCATGGCATTGTCGACGAGGATGTGCAAGTCGACGTACACATCATCCTTCCGGCCGCGGGTACGGATTTCGTGGCACGAGCGGATTTTATCGACGGCGAGCACCACTTTGCGGATTTCGGAGACGTCGAGCACGACGTGATCGCACAGCACTTCGGAACTTTCTTTGATAATGCCGAAAGCGGCGTACCCAATAAACACCGCGATAAACGCCGTGACGAAGGAATCCACCATCGGAAATCCAAAGCGCACGGCGATCAGAGAAACAATCACGGAGAATGAGGTGAGAATATCCGTCTGCGTGTGAAGCGCATCCGACAGCAAAATATCGCTCTGGAGCTCGCGCCCCTTTTTGCGCTCGTACGTGGTCACGCCCCAATTCACCGCCATCGTCACCACCATCACGACAAAGCTGAACACCGTCACTTTGGGAATGCGTGGATGATAAAACATGTTAACAGCATCTTTGATCAAGAAGACGCAGATTACGATTAGGAATGTCGCGATCGCCAGAGCGGAGAATGTCTCATATTTTTTGTGCCCGTAAGGATGATCCTCATCCGCCGGCTGGCTGGCCAGCGAAATGCCGATCATGCCGATCACGTTGGACGCACCGTCCGCGAAGGAATGAATGCCGTCGGCAAACATACTGCCCGAATGGCTCATCCATCCGTAAATGACTTTTGCCAAAGCAACCGCCCAGTTCAGGACGAGAATGAGCCCGAGAACAAAAAATATTTTTTTATATCGATCTTGAGGTTTAATCATATTGGAATAATATCGAAATTACACCCGGCGCGCCGCTTTTTTATTTGCCTTC
Organism: Candidatus Omnitrophota bacterium; assembly: GCA_016214265.1. GTDB lineage: Bacteria > Omnitrophota > Omnitrophia > Omnitrophales > JACROU01 > JACROU01. The sequence continues at coordinate 71,728 of JACROU010000044.1, read as the reverse complement.
ACATCCACCGCTTCCAGCTCGGTTATTCCTACGCGAAATCGTAAAAAAGCGCCGATACCGTCAGCAATCGGAATTTGGGGCGGCACATACCAGACTTCGGCTTTTTGATGCAACGCATGCTCGACGGCTTGGTTGATAATATCGCGCACCGAAGTCAGAGGCTTATCACACTGAGGGCACTGCGTTCCGTCCACACGAAGCTGACCGCAGGGCTTGCATTCCACGCCGGGACGCCACAAATCCTCATGCACGACCAACCGGTGCACATGCCCGCGCGAAATCGCCTCAAGCGTTCCATCCAACCCTATCACCCCGCCGCCTTGTTTGAACGTAGCGATTTGGAGCTGATGGACCAGTTCTGCGTCCCGTTTATTTTTGTTTTCGAACTCGATTTTTTGAGCCGCCGCCGTGATATCGGTAAGACTGGCTTCCGAGTCAATTTGAAAATGCCCGACGATCCGTTCTTTCAAATAGGAATGCAGCAAGCTTTCAAATTCCGGAAGAATTTTCTTCTCCCCACCAAGAATCAAGTCATCAAAATGATTTTTTTTAAATATCTCGAACAGCTTTTCTGCGACATTTTTAAGATGCCGATGCACGCCTTCGTCAACATGCCGTTCCATATTTTTTGAACCGTAGCCCATAAAACCGCCGGTCCGAACGCGTTTGGGAATCACATCCGAAATATCCATCAATCCTTCCAGCTGGCCCATGAAAAACTCGCAAATCCGGGCGCGTTTTTGATCCACCGTCACCACACAGGTTCGGTGATATTGCCCCATCAAATTCACGAGCGGATTAATATAAATATCAAAATCGACAACAACCTGATTGGCCAAGGGCTGATAAAGCGGATAGGCGAAAAACCGTTTGTTTTTCCTTTGAGAGAAAATGGCCAGGCCTTTTTCCTGTTTTGATAACGCCAGATTCTCGATTTGCTCACGACCTTCTTTCATGAGATCTTTAAGTGTCACGCCTTGAACTTTCTTCCAACTCATTTCGGGACTGAGGTTTAGATAAAAACTGACAATGGGACTATCGAGCCGTTCGAAACGGCTAAGTTTGGTAATCTCTTCCTGAGTTAACATGACATACCTCCTTGTATCCATCCACTTTTCTCTTTACGACAAATGTAACACATCCCCGCGATGGTTGCGTTTGTCCCGCCTTAGAGCTTCTTCAAAAATCGAAAGGATCAGCTCTTCATACGTCATGCCAAGCTGACGGATCATGAGAACAAGATCGCTATAATCAGGAGAAAGTCCGGGAAGCGGATTGATTTCCAAAAAATATGGGATTCCTTTTTCGTCGAGACGAAAGTCCGCTCGCGAAATATCCCGGCATTCGAGCGCCCCGTGAATCGTGACCGCCATCGACTCGATTTCTTTTTGCTGGCCTGCCGTAAGCGGTGCGGGAGTTTCGTACTCAACCCATTCGCGCCAATTGCGTTTGACTTCGAGGGAATACACGAAATCGCCCCGGCGACGCTCGGCTTCCTTCCACCCGATTTCCATCATACCCAAAACGCGCGGATTTTCGGTGCCGAGTACCCCCACCGTAATTTCGCGGCCGCGAATATATTCTTCCGCCAACAGAGCAATATTTCCATAATATTTCCAGATCCGAGCGCATTCGTCCTGAAATTCTTTTTTGTCGTGTACCAGCGAGGTAATGCGAATTCCCTTGCTGGAACCTTCGCGAAGCGGCTTCAAAAAAAGAGGGAATCGGGCAGGCACCGTTTGACTGTTATCAATCACCCACGAATCCGGCGTGCGCACCGAGTGGCGGCGCGCGACCATTTTGGTAAGTTCTTTGTCGAGGGAAAGCGCCAATGTAAATCCGTCCGAACCGGTATGCGGAATTCCCAGAAATTCCAAAATATTTGGCACATACGACTCGCGGTTTCGTCCCTCGTAGCCCTCGGCGATATTAAACACAAAATCAGGTTTTTCTTTTTTGATTTTTTCCAGAAAATCCAGGTCGGCCTCCATCAAGCTGACATGATGCCCTTTCGCGCGCAACACTACGGCAAGCGCGTCGATGGTTTCTGGAGCGTCGAATTCCTCGAAGGCGTCCTCAGGAAGGTCTTGTGAGATCCCGCTGACGGGAACCTTTTTTTTGAGATTGAAAGTGATCGTGATTTTCATGGCGTTTTTCCCGGCGCGCAATGCGGCCGCTTTTTTGGTTGGGAACCAGTGATGCCGAATCAGGAAACGAAATCACTCCGCTGGCGTTCTCGTTGTTGGAGGTTTCGTATTTAAAAATCAATCCCTCGTAATTCCGGAGCGTTAAATAATTCGTTCCGGCGAAAAGGAGATAATTGGGCGAAAGCGGAATTTTCCCGCCGCCGCCCGGCGCGTCGATCACAAATTGCGGGACGGCAAATCCCGTCGTATGCCCGCGCAGGCCTTCAATAATTTCCAGTCCCTTCCACACCGGCGTCTGAAAATGTTCCGTGCCCTTTACCATGTCGCATTGATATAAATAGTAAGGCCGCACGCCGATTTTTACGAGCTCGTGACACAATTTCATGATGATTTGCGTGCTGTCATTGACACTGCGCATCAGCACCGTTTGATTATTCATCGGAATGCCGGAACAAATAATCCGGTCGCAGGCCGCACGAGCTTCTGGCGTCACCTCCTGTGGATGATTGAAATGCGTATTGATCCAGATCGGCCGGTATTTTTTGAGCATCGCGCAAAGCTCGTCATCGATGCGCTGCGGCAGGACGACCGGGAATCGCGTGCCGAAACGGATAATTTCGATATGCCGGATGGCGCGTAATTTCGCAAGAATTTTTTCAATTTTTGGCGTGGAAAGAATCAACGGGTCTCCGCCCGAAATCAAGACGTCGCGGACCTGCGGTGTACGGTGAAGATAATCGACCATCGCGTCGATTTCGCCGTCCGTGCGCGACCATTTGCCCTCTTCCCATTCGCGCTTCCGGGTGCAGTGCCGGCAATTCATCGGACACATGTTCGTAAGCTGCATCAGCACGCGGTCGGGATAGCGGTGAATCAGTCCCGCAACGGCCATATCTTCTTCTTCCTCGAGCGGATCGGGAATACCGTAAACGTTGTAATCGATTTCGTCCAGGCTGGGGAACGCTTGCATGCGCACAGGATCTTGCGGATTGGAAAAATTGATAATCGAAAGATAGTACGGAGGAATAATCGCCGGAAATTTTTCGATCACTCGCGCGAGCCTTGCCTCTTCATCGGAAGAAATAGGGCCGGAGAATTTTAAGAGTGTTTCCAAAGAGGTTGCCGCGTTCCGAAGCTGCCAGGTCCAATCATTCCATTCTCGATCGGTAGCTTTGGGAAAAAGCGCTCGCCTCCCGGAGGGAGGGCCTTCGTGTCGTTCACCGCTAAATTGAGGAAGGGGCATTCATCACCTATTCAACGATATAATATTATCGGCGGGATTAAACGATTCTCAAGTCTTCGATCTGAACATACGGAAACACCAGCACACCCGAATCGCGAACCTTCACAGCGAATTGTTCCCGGCTCATGACGGAAGTCCGCGCGAGCGCGCCAAGAAGGCCGTCCAAATAACGAATGCGGCCCAGCCCGCCGGCAATTTTACCGTCGTGAATCCAGGCGGCACCGCCCCGTGTCAGCCCGGTAACCGTCCAATGACTGGGATTGACCACCTGGTGATACCAAATATTCGGAATCAAAATGCCTCGTTTAATGTTACGGATCATTTCGCCCAGCGAACTTTTTCCGCCGCTCACCACAATATTATATGGAAGGGCGCCTTCTTCTCCGCCAAGACTCAGGCTATGGCCCGTCGTCTTCACGCGATACCGTTCGGCGGTCCACCGATCGTAAACACAATTCGCGAATCGGCCTTTGTTCACCAGCGCCACTTTTTTCCGCGCGTCGCCTTCCACATCGAACGGCGCTCCCGTTTGAAGCGGATGCGTCACGTCATCCATCACTGTCCACAATTTGGAACCGATTGGTTTTTTTCGGTGATGAATCAGAAAACTTTCTTTTTCACAAAACCGGAGTCCATTCCATTCCTCCAGAAAATTACTCAAAAATGCGGCAAGCGCGCGCGGCGCCAAAATAACCGGATAACGCCCGGGCTTGATCGCAACTTGCCTCTCTGTCAAACACGCGTGTTTCAGCGCTTCCTCGGCAATCTCGAAAAAATTAATTTTTCGCGCGTCCGGATGATAAACCGTTTGATAGCCGCTTCCGATTCCGCGATTAACGGTGAGACCGAATTTCGTGCCCGTGGAACTGTGTTCCAGATTCAGGCCGGAGGAATTGCCGACAAGCGTCTGCCACTCGTAACTAGAAAAATATCCGTGCGCCAGAGCGCCAAGCTGTTTGACACATTCCAGTGCCTGAAGCATTTTGCGGGACGCCATTTGCGGTGAAAATGCTAACGCGGCCGCGAAATAATCCTTCACACGGTCAAAATGCACGTTCTCTTTTCGCCCCTCGCGGACTTTCAGGCTTCCGGCCTCGGCCACTTCCGTCGCTTTTTGCGCCGCAGCAATCACGGCTCCGAGCCCCGCGCGGCTCACATCCGAAGTCTCCGCCACCCCCATGCGCTCACCCCGCATCAGGCGCAACGAAACAGAAATTTGATCCTGATATCCGCTCTGATGAATGTAATTATTTGTCAGGCGCAGCAAATATCCGGTTTTTCGGCGGATCAGCCAATGCGCCTGGCCGCCTCTGGTTTGTTGGTGCAAAATTTCGTGAATCTGTTTCAAAGAATTCATGGTTTAGTTTCCTTGAAAGTAGTAGCGACTTTAGTCGCTTTTGAAAGAGCGGCTAAAGCCGCTACTACGAACCAATTCTTTCTACTTCCCCACCTGAATGCCGCGAAAGCGCGCTGGGGCGGCGCCGTGCGAAACGTAAGAAAGTTGGGGCGGCGCGCCTTTCGTACAGTCAGCGAATCCCCACAACACCCATTCTTTTTTCCCCGCGATCGCGTCACACGAGCGCCAAAAATCGATGCTGCGCCCCGAATATACCGGACTCCGGAACATCCCGGCGATTTTGCCGCGGCGAATATGCCAGCCGATTTCCGCGCCGATTTGAAATGTGGAACGCTCATCATCGATGGACCAGCTGGATTCGTTATCCATCAAAATACCTTCCTCCGTCGATTCAATCATCGCTTTCAAGCTGGATTTGCCGGGAAGCAAACTAAGATTGGTCATGCGCACCAGCGGATAATTAAGTGCGTCGGCAGCGACCGCACAACCGTTCGAGCGCGACAACCCCAGAAGCTGGGCCGTCTCGCGCGAATTCATGTAGCCAACAAAAAGTCCGTTCTGAATCACATCCGTTTTTTTGGCGAGCACACCCTCGTCATCATATTTCACCGTGCCCGCGCCCCGCGCATGCATCGCCGGATCGCTCGCCACAAAATTCACGATCGGACTGGCGACTTGAAGTTTCCGCAAATGATCCGGGACCAAATACGTGCGGCCTCCCAAATTATCTTCGTAACCATAAACCCGGTCAAGCTCCACCGCGTGACCAATCGTCTCATGAATTTGAAGCGCCATGGGCGAGCCTGTCAAAATCAAATCCATATTTTTTTCTGGCGGTTCCGGAGCGCGCAATCCTTCGCGCGCCTCTTCCAAAAGACGCGTCGACGCCCCATGCCAATCCAGCCCGAGCACGGCTTCATACCCCGCCCCTTGATAATTTCCCCCCGTCGGCCCGGGAAAGGCCCGACGGATTTTGCGGCCTTTGTGAAATAGTTTTATTTCAGCGGACGCCGTCGATCGAAATAATTTTTGTTCGATGCGCGAACCCTGCGTGGAGGCAAAAATTTGGTCTTTCACAAAAAATTCCATCTGTGATTGCGTCACTAGCGTTTCAGGTCCTTTGAATTTGCAGTGGAATTTTGAATCGACATCGATGAGAAAATCCTTTTTCTCCTCGGCGGGAACGCTCCACGGATCGCGTTGAATCGGGGTTTGCCACGATCCACGATGTGCCGGTTCTTTCGCGAGTTCTACACCAAATTGTTTCATCAAATTTTGCGCAGCCGCGTTGGCACGCGCCTCGCGAACAATATTTTTCAGTCCGGACTCAGAAACATCGGTGGTGCCCGCGAATCCCCAAGCCCCGTCAACCAAAACGCGCACGCCGATGGCTAATTCAGAAGCTTCCCTCAAGCCCCGGAAACGGCCGTTGCGCACCAGCACGTGTTCGCGGCGAATCGCGGCCAGACGCACGTCTCCGTAGTCCGCGCCGGTCGCGGAAATCAGCTTGATGGCTTTCTCAACTAGTTTAGAAGTCATGTTGTTTTGTCGATAATTAGCTGTTTCAGTCGTATTAGGTGCCAGGTTCATGAACCTGGCACCTAATTTCTAACTGATAGCTAAAAGCTAAGAGCTAAAAAGGTTTTATGCCTAATTGGAATTATCGGCTTTCCAATAAAATGTATGATCTGTTTCGCGAGCTGCCCCAGGCCACGGTGAGGCGTCTTCACGCAAAAATTCTGAAAGATTCCAAACGCCTGAGCCTCGTATACTTCAACAAAAAAGGCCGCGAGGTCGTCATTCCGCTCACGCTGCGTCCTCGCGTAATGTCCGTCAAACAACGCATGCATCTTTGGAAGACTACCCAAGTTCTGAATGAAGCCTTTTCGAAAATCCCGCAGCTTTTTTTTGATGTCCCCGAAATTCAAGAATTGTTCCCCTTCGAGGACGGCGAAGCCAAGTGGGTTCACGACATTCTTCCCTCCCTGAATCACAAACATCTGCGCAATTTGTCACGTTGGGACGGCAACACGGAATTTCAGGGCGAAAACTGGACCGGCGAATACAAATTTTTTGAGGCCAACGCAGTTGGTGTCGGCGGCGTGTGGTATTGCCCGGTTGATGAAGAAATCACGATGAAGGAAATTTATCCGGAGCTAAAAAAAATTGATCCGAAACTCAAATTGGAACAAAACGATGACGCGCGCATTCTGCTTCTGAAATTGCTGAAGCGTCAATCAATTGACGCTGGCGTCAAGCCCGCCCACTTTGCCCTCACCGTCGATCGTGACATGTTGGAAAATTACGTGGAATTCCCGCGTCTGGCCACTTATCTGAAAGGTCACGGACTGGACGCGCTGGTCGCCGATCCACGCGATTTGTATTTAAAAAAGGGCGATATTTACTGCCGCGGCAAAAAAATCTCGCTCGTTTATCGCGACACCACCCTCTCGGAATATTTCGCGATGGAGGAAAAAGGCGCGGATCTTTCGGCAATAAAATTCGCGTTCAAACAAAATCGCGTCATCTCGTCCCTTTCGGGCGAGTTCGATCACAAAAGCTGTCTGGAGCTTTTTTCAAGCGCCCGCTATGACAAATATTTCACGGCCAAAGAACGCGCGGTGTTCCGAAAACATATTTTGTGGACCCGCCTCGTGCGGGAATGCCGCACCGAGGACCGGCATGGGAAAATGGTGGATCTGGTTCCTTACTTGCGAAAACATAAAAACGAGTTGGTCCTAAAACCTAACCGGTTGTTTGGCGGTGAGGGTGTCGATATCGGCAAAAATGTAAGCATGAAAACGTGGGACAAGGTGATTGAACACGGCCTCAAGGAATCCGGCTATCTGGTGGTTCAGGAGCTGGCCCACGTTCCTGTCAAACGTTTCCCCCACCATCACCCCAAAGCCACGATGGCGGATCAGGAGTTTTACACCGTCGTCGGCATCATTGCCACCGAGGACGGCATGACCGTAGTCGGGCGCGTAGCCAAGAAGAAAGTTGTCAATATTGCCCAAGACGGCGGTCTGACGGCTATCTTGGTCTGCAAAAACATCTAAACAAACCCGGCACGGCATTTGCTTTTCTCCTGTCACGGTGATATTATTCGCGCTCTTTTCGCCCGCAAGAATGCTGGGTTTTAGTTTATTTACAAGGGAGTTGTCTATCCACTTAACTAAGAGATTTCTAATTTACAGTTAAGAATTTCTAGAACGCTCCAGAAGGAAATATGATGATGTCGTTTCGTTCTCTTATTGCCGTACTACTTACTATCAGTTTTGCCCTGGGACAAATAGTCCCGGCAAACGCGTCTGCCGCCGCCTCACCCATTCGGCAAGAGGTGATCCTGATCGAAGATGCTCACTCGGATGAAGCTGCTCAGCTGGCCATCGAGAAACTTTTGCGTCAGATTACGGCGACAGAAAAAATCGACTTTGTCGCGGTGGAAGGTGCGTGGACCCGCCTAACGCCGGAAGTGCTCCGGTTTAATGCCAATCCCAAAACCAACCGGGACATCCTCCTTCATCTTGTGAAACACGGCGAAATTTCCGGTGCGGATTTTTTTGCGGCAACGAAAAAAACAGATCTCGTTTTCGCGGGGGTTGAAACCAAAGAACTTTACGCAAAATATTTCCATATTCTTCAAAACATTCTACGCCAGCACGACCGGGCAGAATCATTTTCACGAACGCTTCGCGAGCATCTGATGGCCCGGTCAAGCCGGGAACTAAATCCAAACCTGCGTGATTTAATCCGTCATGAGGACGCTTTCAGCGAAGGCCGTCTAAAACCGCTTCCTTATCTGGAAATTCTCAAAAAAGTTTATCGGCAAGGATTTGCTCAAGAATTGACCGCACTTCGCAATCAATTGGACTATCCGAACATTCTTCATATTCTGGCGCTTGAGAAAAAACCCATCGCAAAAGAAGCCGAGAGTGAGTATCAACAATTCAAAAGCTCACTCACCCCCCAACTGCGCGCTCTTCCGATACGAAACCTTCTGGAAATCTTTTTGGATAAAAAGAAACCGCTTCCGGCGTCAGAAAATTTAAAAACCGCTCTTCGTTTCCACTTGCTGAAGGAGGAGCTTGCGGGCACAAATCTGTTCGAAGAAATCAACACGCTCACGGAAAACCTGCTTCAGAAACTCGCGCGGACGGAACCGGAACGGATCTTTCTGAATGATTGGCAAAACGCGAAATTGTTTTCCAAGCTGCTGAAAGTGGAGCTTTCTGTAAACGAATGGAAACAAATTCGTGCCAAACAATTCCCCTATCGCGAAATGGATTCGCTATATCAGCTTGCGCATCAATTTTATATCGGTGCCGAACTTCGCAACGAAGCCATGTCGAAAAACCTTGTTACACTTTTCGGTAAGCACCGGGCCCGGAAAGCGGTTTTGGTCACCGGCGGATTTCATACGGCTTCAATCTCAAAATTATTGGCCGCCCGTGGAATCCTAACTCGTGTCATCACGCCAGAGCGCATGGCCGGAGAACCGGAAGGCTTCTCTCATTTGGCCGACACCGTTTCTTTGAATCAATACCGCGATTCGATTTTGCATACTTCGGTGACACTACCGAAATTGGCCACGATGCCCAAACCCGATGCCGCCCAACCGGTTCAAGAACTGTTGTCAGTAGATCCCGCGGGTATTGCCGCCGTCGAACAGTGTGTTCGCGCTTTTAAAGCTGCCAGTCTTGGCGCGGAAACAAAATCCGAAATCGCCAAAATTACAGCCGACGATATTTGCGAACTCCCTTTCTTCTTGATTTTCCCCTACGGCAAAGGCATGGAACGAAAAGGTTATGCGCGCAATCATCTTTTCGACAATCAGCTTCGCGAAATGGCCTTTCAATTATCTGACCTGAACGTTCCTGTCGCTGAATTAGAGGGTATGTACAAAATACTAATGCCCGGTACGGAAATTATTCAACTCGGAATTTTCCTAAAAAACGGCCGCGTCATTCCTTTTTCAGGGTTTCCCAAATTCAGTAAAAACGGCGATCAAACAATAAAGTTTGTGCGTGAAAAGAGAAAGGAATTCCTGATTTCTGGCAGTAGAATTTTGGGGGTTCAAAGCAAGGTAGAAAAAATTCGGAAAACAATTTTCGGCTCCAGCTTGGGCCAGAGACAATCCGTATTTATGTCTGCTCTGTCAATAGCCTGGAAGGATTACTACAAACGGCCGGGTTTCAAATATTCGGGCCCTATCGCTTCCCACATTTCATTGCATTTTTTCCGGTTACAGGAAGTGCCGGAAACCGAAGTCGCTTATGACCGCGTAAACAACATGCTTCACATTATTGTCAAGGCCCCATTGGGTGACGATGACGCGGCCATCTCTCAGGCGGTTTTAAATTATTTCTCCCGTAATAAAGCCAAAGACTTGACGGAAGAGGAACGGACAAAAATTCATGATTGGTTTTCGCCAAAAAATAACGGACAAAGCCTGGGCGAACAATGCATCAGCGAATACTTCCCTTTGGCGGAACACTATGCCGGCAAAAAAATCAGGACGGCGAAAGACGCCACCCCCAAAAGCATCACGGAGGTTCTCGATCTTAATCCCGACGCTGCCGGCCTGATTCTGCGCTCAGGCCCTACGCGCCCCGACAATATTTCTTTCCCCAACGCTTGGGACGAACAAATGGATTCCGTGATGGAAGAAGCCCTCGACAGCGGACTTAAAGCAATTGTTCTTGTTGTGGGCAGGTCTGGCATTATCGATTCACAAGCAAAGCAGAAATCTTTTCAAGAAATTCTGATGGGACAGCTTAAGCCCGCGTTGATTAATCAAAATCCCCGCCAAATGGTGGGGCGTTTTTTTATCGCCTATCAACCGCCGGCAACCGCCGGCTTCAACTCCGAAGAAATTCAGGGCATTCATCAACTAATACGCAAAACCGTCATCAAAGTTTTTACTTTATCAAATAGAATCTTTGATTATTCTCCGGAAAATAATGCTCAGCCGGTAACAGCCAAATTTTTTGCGAACAAAATTCCCATTGTGTTCGCGGGAAAAATTCCGCCTGGCCAGACAGAGACGCTGATGTCGAAACCAGACGTTGCCGGGATTCTCGAAAAGAACAAAAACAGCGATTGGCAGCTTTCTTTAAAGACACCGGAAGCTGATTCCGCCGCGGTAATAGCCGCAAGCATCGGCGCCACTGCACAGACAACGTCCAACGGCTCGGGCGAAATAACCTGGGAAAATCTTCCGAAAATCATCAAGACCAGGTTTGGTTTGGATACAGACCTGTTTCTAACGGGCTGGTCCAAAGACGACGAGCATCATCGCTGGGCATCCCCAGTTCAAGTAACCATCGAGCAAAATTCTCACGCGCCTTATGTTTCGATTTTTGTGGCAAATGAGGCAACTCCCGAAATTGCGCTGGAAGCCGTTAAGAAAAAAATGTTTGAGAATGTAAACAAACAATTAATGAATTCAAACATTCCTTATCACCGCGCACTGCAAGACACTCTTGGCACAGCTGGAAGTTCGCTTGGCGCTGTAACTCAAATCGCGGTGGATTATGCAGACGGACTTTTGTCTCCGGTGTTTATCCAAACGTCGCGCTCAGAAGCTGAGCGCCTCATTCCGCTTCTCGAAACAAACAGATCCGTCAGCATAAACCGGATTCTGAGAAATCAAATTCCGGAACCGCCTTCCGGCAAAAATAGCCTCATGGAAAAAATAATTTCCGCACTCACCAACAATCAGGGGGCGCGGCCTGTGCTAAACGTGCTCACCAGCGATCATCTGACAGAAGACGTTGCCAATCTGATCGCTTGGACGCATCAATGGAATAGCCGGGAAGAAACAGCGATTGCCATCACCATTCCGGTATCGCGAAAAATCAAAACCCAGTTAACAACAGTGCGTGGCGTACGATTTATCGAAAGCTCAAAAATACAAGACGCCATCGAGGCCTTCGCGCGGCGGTTCAATACGCCGAATGTCTATCACATGATTTCGATAAACGCTAATGCGGCCATTTTGGATTCACTCGCCGCCTACCAAGGTTTGAATTTACTCTCGCCTGTCACCGAGGATGCTTCCTTCAAAAAAGCGCCTACACGCGAACGGCTAGGGGCACTCGTGGTGGAGCGCTCCTTGGCACATCTATTGGCTTATCACCGCGGAGATTTAATCGCCCTTGAAAAACTGGGGTTGCGGGGAATTCTGGATGCGAAGGGAAATTTGATTCACGCGCGCCGCTATGATATCCGCTGGTCGGCAATTGCCTCTTCGCTGGGTAAAATTGTGGAAGAATGGCGTGGTATTGTACAAATCCTTAAGAGCGCGTAGGCTCGCTGAAGCGAATCACCAGGCCACGCATTTCTTTGGTATACACTTTTTCATCGCGCGGCGGGTCGAACGTTACGTTTGAATTCAGCAGATTGTTGATCCCGCTGTTTTGAGTTGCGGCCGTATTATTTTGCGTGGTTCCGGCGGCCGGCGATTTGATTTCCAGTTTGCCGGAATGATGGCGCGTCAACTCCGGGGCGGCTTTATACTGGATAAGAACCCCTTGCCCGCCAATTTGCGCCGCTTTTTTCGACATTTGTTTTTCCAAATCCGGCCACGTTGCCGCTTCATTTCCCGAACTATCAATTTCTCCGATAACTTCATACCTAAACGGGACCTGGTTGTAATAAACATAAACCTGTTTCGCGTCTGTCGGCGCGTACTGCGAGGCCGATGGATAAGGCGCCACATGAGCCTTGGCATTCAATGAGCTGCACCCCGAAAAGCAAAAACTAAAAAGCACCGTGATTAACAAAAACAAAATTCGATTCATCGAAAAAATCCTTTCGCTCGTTATTTTGAAATTTTGTAATTCACCCGAATCTCGGCCGAACCCGCCGCTGTCACTTCTAGTGGTTGGATCAGCTTGATGGTTTTGAAGTGACACAGCGCGTGCGATTTGGCGTCGCAATAGTAAACATCCAGAATAATCTGAATCTCGCTTTTTCCGGCTAAACCGACATCAATGCGGCCTCGCGCAGGAAGATTTTTGGCGGGATCGCTCACAGCCTGTTTCCATTTTTCTTCTCCCGACGGCGATATCACTCGAATCTGAAGCGGAGCACCTTTCGTAAACTCAAATTCTTTTGACAGTTCCACGGCCACCGAAATCGCAGCGATTTTTCCCGCAGCCACCGATTGTGCCGGCAGCGGCACTATTTCATCAATGCGCTCGGATGAAGCGGCATTGGCTTTAGCTTTGACAACGAGAGTGGTCACTTCTCCCGTTTTTAAATCACAAACTCGGATTTTGTGATTGTTCGTGTCGGCCACATAAATTTTATCCCCCAACACACTCAACCCGCCGGGCTCATAAAATTGCGTGTCTGCGCCCTTTCCATCCCGGTAACCGGCCTGGCCGGAACCAAAAATACTCTTCACCGTTTTTTTCTTGAGATCTAATTCTTTGATCCGGTCATTGTAGGTGTCGGCAAAATAAACTTTATCGCCCCTCACATCAATAGCCAAACCATGTTGAAATAATGCCGTATCAAAATCCCCGTCGCGGTCACCGAAATTAAAAAGTCCAGTGCCCACCAACGTGCGTACCCGGCCCGCGTTCACGTCGACATAACGCGCGGCGCTCACTTCACTGTCGGCCACGTAAAGCACCGCCTTGCCATCAGTTGCCAGTCCGCTTGGCTGGGAAAACGCCGAAAAAGAAAGCGGCCCGTCCAGAATCGACTCGCCGCCATTTCCGGCGTACGGCTCAACGGTTCCTTTTTGGGGATAAAATTTCCAAATTTGATGCGCGCCCGCCATCGCGATATAAAAATCATCGCCGATTTTGACGATGTCCCACGGCGAATTGAGCGGAACGTCCAAACCTTTGAATGGCTTTTTCGTCTGCACCCGGCCCGGCGCCTGAACACCAGTTCCGGCCACGGTCTCCACGGTTTTCTTTTTCAAATCAGCGCGGCGGAGCAGATGATTTTCTGTATCGGTGACGTAAATAAAATCTCCGTCAAGCGCCACACCTTGCGGATGATTGAATTCGGCTTCGGAAAATTTCTCGTCTTTTTTGCCCTCTCTGCCACTTCCGATCGTTTCCAAAATATTTCCATTTAAATCAGTCACTAAAATCTGATTGTGGTTCGAGTCAGCAATCACCAGCCGATCCGCGTAAGCGCGAATCTTCCCCGGAAAGCGCAGCGGGCTGGATTCCATCCCATCCTGCTCCAACTTCAGCGCGAACGGTCCGGATTTAAGCGTACTGTCGCGTTTGCCAAGACGTATCAATTCGGCAATAGCTTGATCCAGCACCTCATAATTTCCCTCACCCGACACCTGCAGCACAACGCGGCCTTCGGTGTCCACGAGCGCCAATGTCGGCCAAGAGCTCACGGCATACTGGCGCCACAGGACCATGTCATGATCGTTCACTACCGGGTGCTTAAGCTCGTAGCGCAAAATGCTTTTCCGGATATTTTCAGAAGCTTTTTCGTTATCAAATTTGGCGGAGTGGACACCCACCACCACCAATTCGTTCGGATATTTTGCTTCCAGCTTTTTCAAATCCGGGATGATGTGCATGCAGTTGATGCAGCAGAATGTCCAGAAATCGAGCAGCACGACTTTCCCTCTCAGGTCTTCGATCGCGAGCGATTGATTCACATTGAACCAGTCCAGCCCGTACGGAAATTGCGGGGCATGAACGCCCAGCTTGATATTTCGCTCAATCACATCGTGAATTTGGCCCATGGGTTCTTCCTCAATTTTTGGTTTTGCCGCCGAAAACAAAAACAAGCCGACCGGAACACAAAGCAGCAACAAAAAAACGTTCCTGAATTTTCGCATTACTGAATCCTCACCGTGTTGATGTAGCGGGGGTCGATCGCTTTTTTACCGGATAGTCCGCTAAAGTCTTCCTCGATTCGCGCGAGCACTTGATACAGAAAGGCCTCCAAATCGGCATCTTTACGGCCGTTCATCAGTCCGCCAAGAAAGTTTACGATAAGATCGCGGCGAAGATGATACTTTTTTTCGGCCGTCTCAAAACCCATCTCGAAAAATTTCGCGAGCTCTTTTTTACTGACCGGCCGGTAAGCCGATTTTCCGGTCAGCACAAATTGAGCCAGCAGCGTACCAACCAGCTGAGTGAGCGTGGTGGATTCCTCCTGGCGGTCGGCTTCCACCGCCAGCACGTGAAAAATAGTTTTGTTCTGATGCGACATCACGACAAAAAACCGGTCCAAAACGCCGAGCAATTTTTCCATATCCTTTATTTCGTCGAGGGTTTTGAACTCTTTGTCCGCGATTTCAGGCACCTGCTTCAGAATGCCGCGGCAAACCGCCTCGTACGGTTCACCCAGAAAATCGAGGCATTGCCGCTCGCTTTTACCCCAATGTTTCCGGATAATTTCTTCCAATTGATTGCGGAGCTCGATAAGCTGTGTAAATCCGCGGCGGAACAAAAATTCGAGCCAATATTCTTTCACCAAAACTTGCGCCCGCGCGACTTCCAAATTGCTTTCCGCCTCAAGACCGATGCTCACGAAACACCGCACGCGCTCGATGGCGTGGCGCACTTTTTCCTCCGACGCCAGATTAATGCCTTCCGACGCCAACACTTTGTTCGACAGCCAAATCAATTCTTCCTGAATCGAATGAAGCATTTCGACCGACTCTTTCGAGAGGGTCAGAAGCACATCATCCAAAAATAAACGCTCGGCCGAGGCCAGCACCGGATATTGCGGCAAGTCTTTGGAAAATTCTTTTTCCGTGGTGGAATTTTTTTTCTTTGACAGTTTTTCAAATTCCTCGTGGTTTAGTTTGCGATAAATCTGAAGCGCCGAATCAAGCTCGGGAAATCCCCGATCGCTTAAACGGATCTGCCGGCGGCGGTAGGCATCTTCTTCCATTTCATATTCCATCTCGGACAGCAGGCCTTCCATAATATTGACGTATTCCGAACGCGCATTCTGATACAACACCTCGATGGCCAGCTTGATGGTTTCAAAATTATCTTCGGTCGTCGAAATATAATAAAGTCCGTCGAGCGTAAAATAGGGTTTATCCCCCAACAGCTCGTCGGCCGCGTATTCCCACTCGGGCTTCAGCACTTCGATCACCTGCTTGAAGCCGGCGACAATCATTTCGTAATCCATTTTTTCGAGCCAGACCGCCAGCCGTTCCAGATCGGCCTGCTCCAGACATTTCAGCCAATCTAGAAATCCTTTTTTGTCGATGCGGTCTTTTTTCCAGCAATCGAGATCCGACATAAAAAAAAGTTGCGGTAGGTTCGCGAATTTCAACACTTCGCTGCGCATGTCCATATCCATGTCGCGCGTGACCAAATACATTTCTTCCGAGGACATGGCATTGGCGAGTTGTGTGGGATCCTGGCTGCGAAGCAGAAGATCGCCGCGGTCGGCGTAGGAACTTTTGAAAAAAAGTTCCTTCTGCTTGTCGAAACTTAAATCATCAAACTCGGATTGGTTTTTTTGGGCCATGACAGGTCACCCTCTACCTGGATTCTAATCGAAGCAAGAGGTGGAGTCAAAACGCGAAATCGGCTACACTACAAGTATGAGTAATTCCTTCACTTACGATCCATTCCAACAGCAGGCCATCGAGGTCATCCAGCGCGAGGAGTCGGTTTTCGTCTCGGCGCCCACGGGCGCGGGCAAAACCGCGATTGCCGAATATGCCATCGATATCGCCATTTCACGCGGCGAGGGCGTGATTTACACCTCGCCCATCAAGGCGCTCAGCAATCAGAAATACCGCGATTTCACCGCCCGCTACGGCGAAAATGTGGGCATTTTGACCGGAGACGTTTCGATTAATCCGCAAGCGCCGCTTCTGATCATGACCACGGAAATTTATCGAAACACGTTGTTCGAAAATCCCGAGCGGCTCCGGAATATTTCGTGGGTCATCTTTGACGAGATTCATTATCTGGACGACGCCGAGCGCGGCACGGTGTGGGAAGAGGCAATTATGTTCACGCCGAAAGAAATTAATTTTCTTTGCCTTTCCGCCACCATTCCCAACGTTGAGGAAATCGCCTCGTGGATTCGCGAGACGCATGAACGGCCTGTCACCGTCGTTGTGGAGGCGCATCGGCCCGTTCACCTCCATCACATTTTTCAGTGTCAGGGGAAATTTTATGAGGACATGGCAGCGCTCAAAAAATTCGGCTACGAAAATCGCGCGGACTGGCGCGTGTCGTTTCGCGAACGCCGCCGCATGAAGTACGCCCCGCCCAAGGCACATCCCAACCGGCTGGATACGCTGATCAAAGATCTCACCACACGCGACCGCCTGCCTTGCATTTATTTCACGTTCGGCCGTCGGCGCACAGAATCACTCGCCCTGGAGACTTCGGAATTTAATTTTCTCTCGCCCGAAGAACATGAAAAAATCATGACCAAGTTCCGTGACCTTTTGGAACGTTTTGGCCTTATCGCCGAGCGCTCTGCCCTGTTCATGGCACCGCTCATCGAGCGCGGCGTCGCGTTTCACCACGCGGGCATGCTGCCAACACTAAAAGAAGTGATCGAGCAGTTGTTCACCAGCCGTCTCATCAAATTGATTTTTACCACCGAAACCTTCGCCCTCGGCATCAACATGCCCGCCCGCACCGTCGTGTTTGACGAACTCCGGAAATTTTATGGAACTCATTTCGGCAATTTGCGCACGCGGGATTTTTATCAGATGGCCGGACGCGCGGGCCGGCGCGGGATGGATGTAGAAGGATTTGTCTACACACGCATCAATCCACATGACATCGATCACCATGAAGTCGAGCGGATTATTTTCTCGAAAAATGAATCGGTGCAGAGTCAGTTCAATACCGGCTACGCAACGGTACTTAATTTGTACGAGTTGTTCGGCGAAAAACTGCTCGAGATTTATCCGAAGTCGCTTCATTATTATCAGTCGTCGATAAAAAAGCGCGGCGCGGCGTCAGATTTAATGCGCTCAAAAATTTCTTTGCTCCGGGAAATGGATTATTTGGAAGGGGGCAAACTCACCGAAAAAGGCAAATTCGCCTCGCGGCTATACGGCTATGAGCTCATGCTGGCTGAAATGGAAGGCGAACGGTTTTTGGAGGAATTAAATCCGGTCGAGCTCTCCGTGATTTTGGCGGCGCTGGTTTATGAACCGCGAAAAGGCGATGAACGCGCGCACATTCCTAAACGGTTTCGCACGCTCGAACGCACAGCGGAAACTTATTTGAGACACATTTACCGTCGCGAATCAAAATACCGGATCACGCCCTACACCAAAGCTGCGCATTTCCATTTGGCCGAGTCCGTCGAAAGCTGGTGCCGCGGCACGAGTTTCGACAAGTTGATGCGCGTGGCTACGGTGGACGAAGGCGAGCTGGTGCGCCACTTCCGCATGATCATTCAATTGCTTCGGCAGTTAATTCACGCCCCCGCCGTCACTGAACGCCTCAAAATAACCGCCGCAAAAGCCGTGCATCAAATCAATCGCGACGTCGTCGACGCCGAAAAGCAGCTTCGCTCGTAAAGTTTTCACAACTTACGACGATAACCGTAGTTATGAAAATCCTCTCTGCTTTTAACGCCTCCCCAAAAAAACGCGGCGGCTTTACTCTGATTGAAATTGTGATTGTAGCGTCGATTGTGGCATTGTTAGCAGCGCTTTCAATGATTCTGTTTCTCGCCGCCCTTATTTCCGCCAACGAATCTGCCGCTCAAAAAGGACTTGATACATTCCGGACGGCCATGGAAAAATACCGGGGGTTTAATAACGGCGTCTATCCCCCAAGCCTTGCGGTACTAACCCCAGATTATGTGGATTCTGTTTTAGCCGGAGGAGTCCGAAAAGGGTACACCTATACCCTTTCAAACATATCTGCGAATACCTACACCATTACCGCTGCACCTCAACAAGCCAACATCACGGGGAAACGCTCTTTTGCCGTTGATCAATCGGGAAATATTTCGGAAGTTTAAACGGGGCTTGGTGCTTAAAAAGAAAAGCCTCGAAAATTGAGATTGTTTCGCTTGGTTTTTTCGCTCCGGGCTCACTCTGCGGGATTCGTTTAACCTCTTGGATCGTTTGGCGATCATGCGACATGTCTCTTACTTCCACGAACTTCATGTCACGCAAACGAGCAAGCTATTAGCGCCTATCGGCTATTGGTTAATCCACGCTGCCTTGTTAAACCAACCAAGCACATCTGAATTTTCGAGGCTTTTGATACCTCATTACAGCCCATTGTGTTCAAGAGGCCGTAGTCTCGATGTTCTTCTCACTTCATTTCTAGTCTAACACATATTTTATTTCTCGGGGGCGTCATAAACCAACTCTCCACCCTCAAACCCTGTCAGAATCACCAGGATGTAGCCGGCAAACGCGCTGGCAATAAGCCAGAATTTATAATATTTTTGCTCTGGCCGGGCCATTTGCCAGTAAAAAAATCGCCCTGTATAAACAATGAAAACACCGGCCGCAAAAGAAGCGTGTTCCCAAACTTGCTTGGGAAGCCCGCCCGCATCAATCAATCCGGCAATCATGGTTGGGATCATGAAAACGTACCCGATACGGAAGGCGAACCGGGCAAAAGCAAGCTGAGCCGCATCCTTTTTCACTCCCCAAATCGCGAGCAAAAAGAGCTCTAAAAAATAGAATGCGATTGGGAAGTGAATCAGAATGGGATGAAACAAAAAATCAATTTTCATTTCCTGTATCTTTGGATGCCTTTTCAATGGCCGCTTCGGGATCTTTGTTGAAATCTTTCAAGCACATCTTACAACAAAGCGAAACGGACTTGCCATTATATTCGACCTCATAAGGTTTTTTGATTTGCTCCCCGCTTATGGGGCACGTCTTGTTGCCAACAGCAACGGTCTCTGCGGCAAAAGAAACTGCGCCTACGGGTAACAATAACGCCAATAAAGTGATAATCCCTAACTTCATTTGTGATTTCATGGTTTTGTCCTTTCTTAAATCCTGTTGAAATTTAACCTGCGTAATGCCATCATCCATTAAACGGGGGGCAGTGACAAAACCCCCAAACAGAATTCACCGTTTCAGACTCTGGAATTTGCGTTGTCGTTGATTGAAGGAGCAAGTGATTGTCTACGTTAGCGATAGAAACTGAGAAAAAAGTTAATTGGGGAACCGTAGTTGGAATTGCCATTTTACATGCCGGCGCACTATTGGCACCATTTACGTTTACACGTCCGGCGTTTTGGGTTTTTCTAACCCTCTTCTGGATAACAGGCGGTTTGGGCATTTGCTTTTCCTACCATCGTCTTTTAGCTCACAAAAGTTTTAAATGTCCGAAGTGGTTTGAGTATGCCTTGACCGTCATCGGAACCCTTTCTTTTCAGGGTAGCCCCCTGAGCTGGGTCGGCACTCACCGGTACCATCATCTGATGTCAGATACCGAAGACGACCCCCACAATTCTTACAAAGGTTTTTGGTGGTCCCACATGCTTTGGTTTTTCGAATATTCGCCGAAATTTTCCAATCGTGAATTTCTGGCGCGATATGCGCCTGAGCTTGACCGGGATCCTATTCACCGTTTCATCGAAAAATATCACTGGGTCGCCCCTTTTTTGCTTGCCGGAATCTTGTTTCTGTGGGGCGGACTGCCATTTTTAGTCTGGGGCTTTTTCCTGAGAACAGTTGCTGTTTTTCACATGACTTGGCTGGTCAATTCGGCAACACATCGCTGGGGCTATCAAAATTATGACTCAGGGGACAATTCCAGAAATCTTTGGTGGGTCGCCATCCTCGGTTTCGGCGAGGGCTGGCACAACAACCATCACGCCTTTCAAGCTTCGGCAAGACATGGGCTTCGCTGGTGGGAATTCGATGCGACTTACATGACGATAAAACTGCTCTCACTGGTCGGGCTCACCAAAGACATTCGCATTCCCAGTCAATTCAATAAAGCATAATTTATGGAAATTTTCCTGCCCTTTGTTATAATGCGCCCACTATGAGTAAACGTACTTGGCAACCATCCAGAAGAAAACGCCGCAAAAAGCACGGTTTCTTGAAAAGAATGCGCAAACGCGGCGGACAAAAAGTTCTGAAGCGTCGCAGGCAAAAAGGCCGCAAGCGTCTTATCGCACACGTCTCGGGCAAATAAATTTCACGTGAAGAAGTTCGGATTCAGCCGGAAGGAACGACTGAAGAAATCCGGGGAATTTGTTCGGGTTTTACGAAGCGGTAAAAAGATCAGAAGTCGTTTTCTGAGCCTATCCTTTCAAGAACAACCTCCAGCTTCTCATCCCGCTCGGCTCGGCATTATTGTTCCGAAACGTGTTTTTAAGCGCGCGCATGACCGCAATAAGATGAAGCGCTGGATTCGCGAGGCGTTCCGTCTCGAGAAACCGCGCGTTAAACCGGACGTGGATCTTGTCGCTCAAATCACGAGCGTCCCTGAGAAAACGGGGTTTCGCGTGATACAAAGCGAGTTGATCGCTCTCCTTGAGAAAGCGGATTTAATTCTGTGAAAAAAATCGCTCTTATTTTTATTCGTGCTTATCAACTGTTGATTTCTCCCATTCTGGGAGCGCATTGCCGTTTCGCGCCATCATGTTCGCATTACGCAGCCGAAGCCATCGAGAAAAAAGGCGTGGCGCGCGGAACGCTTCGATCATTCTTTCGATTGCTTCGCTGCAATCCCCTTTTTCCCGGAGGCTATGATCCTGTATGAAAAGTGAACAACGTCTGATTCTGGCCTTGGGCCTGAGTTTTCTTTTGATCGCGTTTTATCCATACATTCTAAAAACATTCTTTCCTTCCCTGGTTCATCAGCCCGCGAAAACCGAACAGCAAACTCCGGAAACAAAAGCATTTACACCGGCGCCCGGCGCGAGCAACACCAACACCTCTTTCAGCAACGCTTCCTCCGCTCAACCGCAGGCTCTGCGCGCCCCGAAGTTTAACGCTGACGTAGAAGAAACGCGCGTCGACAATTACGACGTCAAAATTTCTCCGGCCGGAGCTTTGGTTCAATTTTTAAAACTGGGCGACACCACGAACGGCATCTTGATCAACGCCCAGGACGGGCCGGGTTCGTTTCAGGTATGGCTCGAAGGGTTTGAGGCCCTGTCTTCCGGCGCGATTTTCGAACGCAATCGTTCCGTGGAAAAGCCCGGAGAGTTGGTCTATCAGGCGAATCTGGACTCCAAAATTCGGATGGAAAAGCGGTATATGTTTATCCCCGAAAAAAACGCGTTTATTTTGAATCTCACGTTCAACAATTTGACCGCCCAGCCGATTGCGACGCGCTACGAGCTCAGCTCGCAAATTCATTTCACCGAAAAATCGGGTTATGATCACGCTTACGTGGAATTTAATTTGAACACCCCCGAGAAAATTTATTCGAAGAAAGTCGATAAACTCAAAAAAGAGCCGTACGTCTACACCGGCAAAACCGAGTGGTTTTCACTGTCGCGGAAATATCTCTCGGTGATTTTAAAACCCGAGTCGAAATTCACGCCGGAAGAAATCCGCGCCAAAGCCTTGAGCCCCGATACGATGGAGGCCATTCTTAAAACCCAGCGTTTCGAAATCCCCGCGCACGGTTCCGCCAGCCAGGATTATCTCATTTACGCCGGACCGAACAGCTACGAAACATTAAAGTCGTTCGGATTTGGTTTTCAGAAAATTTTATCGAAGGGATTTTTTGGCCCGCTCAAAATCGGTATGCTGCTGACGTTGTATTGGTTTTATCATTGGATCCCGAATTATGGCGTCGCGATTATTCTTCTGACCGTGCTGATCAAAATTCTGTTCTCGCCGCTCACCCACATCAGTTTTGAATCGATGCGGCGCATGCACGCGCTTCAGCCTAAGATCAAGTCCCTGCAGGCCCACTACAAAGCCGATCCGCAACGCATGCAAAAAGAGCTGATGGCGTTGTATAAGAAAAACAAAGTCAACCCGCTCTCCGGCTGTCTGCCGATGCTGCTTCAAATGCCGATTTTTATCGCGCTCTATCAGGCGCTGTCACAAGCCGTCGAACTTCGCGGAGCCTCATTCTTTGGCTGGATCCACGATCTGTCACAACCGGACCGACTGTTCACACTGCCTTTCAGCATTCCGTTTTTGGGAGACGGGATCAACATTCTTCCGCTCATCATGATGGGTTCCATGGTGTGGCAGCAGAAATTAACGCCTTCTTCCGGCATGGACCCTCAGCAGGAAAAGATGATGCAATTCATGCCGATCATGTTCGGATTTATGTTCTACAATCTGCCGTCCGGGCTGGTGATTTACTGGACGCTCTCGAACTTCCTCACCATCGCTCATCAGCTCATCATCAAACGCATCCCGTTCCAGCTGCATCCTGATACGATTTAATTCCCCGGCGCCATTCTGGCCACCGCTTGCTTTTGCCCCGTCCTGTTGTTAGAATTCCGCCCCTTTATGTTGACCTCAAAAGAATACGATTCCATCGTTGTTGGCGCCGGGCATGCTGGTATTGAAGCCGCTCTGGCCATCGCCCGGGCCGGATACCAGGTGCTTTTCCTGACCACGACGATCGACACCATCGGAAAAATGTCGTGCAACCCCGCGATCGGCGGCTTGGCCAAAGGCCACATGGTCCGCGAAATCGACGCGCTGGGCGGGCAGATGGCCCTGACCACCGATCAAACGTCTCTGCAATTGCGCATGCTGAACAAATCCAAAGGTCCCGCTGTCTGGGCGCCGCGCGCGCAATCGGACAAAAAAAAATATTCCGCGATGATGACGAAAGTCATCGAGCAAGAAAAAAATATTCATCTCAAACAGCATTTGGTAGAGAAAATCCTGGTCAAAAATGGCCGCGCCATTGGAGTGGTAACTCAAACTCAGGAAACATTTTACGGTAGATCTGTCGTCGTGTCTTCGGGCACATTTATGAAGGGATTAATCCACATCGGCGATGTGAATTTTCCCGGTGGACGCGGTGGTGAACCGCCGTGCGAACATCTGTCAGATAGTTTGCGCGAGCTGGGGCTCGAACTGAAACGATTTAAAACGGGTACGCCGCCACGACTACATGCGAAGAGCATCAATTATGACATTCTCGAATTGGCACCTGGAGACGAAGATCCTGAGCCGTTTTCCTTCCGCACGAAGCAATTAATCAATCCCAAAATTCCGTGCTGGCTCACGTACACAAATCAGAATACTCACGAAATTATCCGGAAAAATTTACATTTGTCTCCGCTCTACGCGGGACGCATTGAAGGCATCGGCCCGCGCTACTGCCCGAGCATCGAAGACAAAGTCGTGAAGTTCGCGGACAAGGAACGGCATCAAATTTACCTGGAACCCGAGGGCCTGGACACCGAAGAAATTTATGTCAACGGCCTGTCCATGAGCTTGCCGCAACATGTTCAGGAACAAATAGTTAAGACACTTCCTGGATGCGAAAATGCCGAGATTGTCCGACTGGCTTATGCCATCGAATACGATTACGCCCCGCCGACTCAGTTGAAGTTGAGTTTGGAAACAAAAGTCTGCGAAAATTTATTTCTCGCCGGACAAATTAATGGAACATCCGGCTACGAAGAAGCGGCGGCTCAAGGATTGATGGCTGGACTGAATGTCATTCGAAAATTGCGCGGCGAGTCGCCGTTCATTCTTAGTCGCTCTGAAGCCTACATCGGCGTACTCATCGATGATCTGGTGACGCTCGGGACGAATGAGCCGTACCGGATGTTTACGTCGCGGGCAGAATTTCGTTTGCTCCTTCGGCAAGACAATGCGGATGAGCGATTGATGAAGTACGGGCACTCGTTTGGGCTAATTTCAGAAGAAACTTATCAGCAATCTCTCAACAAACAGCAAAAGATAAAAACGTTGATCGGACAGCTTCGCGCTGCCCGCCACGAGAACGCTTCGCTTGAAAAGATGCTACGTCGGCCTGAAATCACACTAAAAACTTTGCCGGGCCTCGCCAATGACTTTTTTGATGAACATCCAGACATTTTAAGGCAAGTCGAACTCAATGTTAAATACGAAGGTTACATCAACCGTCAGCTTCAGGATGTGCTCAAATTTCAGAAACTTGAAGCTCGGCGCATTCCCGCAACATTTGAATTTACTACGGTAAAAGGCCTAAGCCGCGAAGCGCTGGAAAAATTCAACAAAGTCCGGCCAAGTTCAGTTGGCCAAGCCGCTAGGATCCCTGGCATTACTTCGGGAGATCTCTCGATTCTCCTCGTTTCGCTCCTCAAAAGTTCCACGTGAAACAAAAATGCGGCCATCAGCTCTCAGCTATTAGCTGTCAGCCAATACTTGGCCGACTCGGTTTTGCTGAAGGCTGATAGCTGACAGTTAAGAGCTATTTTTTGTTGTTCCACGTGAAACATTTCGATATAATCCTCCTCAATTACATCTAATTTTTGCCGATATATGCTGAACCATTAAGGAGAATCGTTATGGCAGAAATCCTCGCGTTTTGTAATCAAAAAGGCGGAGTCGGCAAAACCACATCCGCATTGAACATCGCAGCCATCGCAGCTACTCAAAACATTAGAACGCTTTTGATTGACATCGACCCTCAAGGCAACGCCACCAGCGGTGCTGGCATTGATAAAGCATCACTAGCCTCAACCATCTATCATGTTTTAACAGGATCGGTAAACGTATCCGATGTTATTCAAAAAGGATGCATCGATAATCTGTCCGTCATCCCGGCGCGATCAGAACTTACTGGCGCTGAAATCGAGTTGATTGATGTCCCTGAGCGCGAATTCTTGCTTTCGCGCATCCTTGAAGAAATCAAACAAGATTTTGATTTAATCATCATCGATTGTCCACCTTCTCTTAACGTGTTGACAATCAATGCGTTATGTTCTGCCTCGCGTCTAATTGTGCCGCTTCAGTGTGAATATTATGCGCTGGAAGGATTGGGACAGCTGGTTCAAACTTTTGAGCTGGTGCGCACGAATTTAAATCCGACCCTGGAAATTGGCGGTCTTATTTTGACAATGGCCGATCTCAGAACAAAACTCGCCGAGCAGGTTATTAATGAGGTGAAGAAATTTTTTGGCGAGAAAGTTTTTCAAACGAATATTCCGCGATCCATCCGGCTCAGCGAAGCGCCGAGTTTTGGCAAGCCTGCGATTCTTTATGATCCGAATGGAAGAGGCACGAAGGCCTATCAGGCTTTGGCGGAAGAAATATTTCAACGATTTAATCTGAAATCACAAAATCCAATAACGAGCGAGGTGATGGCATGAACGCATTTAATACTCCTGAGATGAAACCCACGCGCGGACTGGGAAAAGGGCTGGGCGCGCTGATTCCCGATACTTACGTCAGCACATTACAACAAAAAAAATCCGAGGCCGCCGCGCCTTCCGCCACGGGAATGCTCGAGGTGGAAATTTCCCAGATTCTGCCAAATCCCGATCAGCCGCGAAGCGAATTTAACGCGCTCCGCATCGAAGAGCTGGCCAATTCCATTCGTGAAAAAGGAATTCTTCAGCCGCTCATCGTGAAGAAAAAAGGCTCGGGCTACGAACTCATTTGCGGAGAACGCCGTCTGAAAGCCGCGAAAACACTGGGGCTCGCGAAAGTTCCTGTTGTTGTCAAAGACATTGCCGACGAAGCGCTTCTGGAAGTGGCGCTCATCGAAAATATTCAGCGCGAAGATTTAAATGCGTTCGAGGAGGCTAAAGCCTATCTACGTCTCGTTGAAGAACGGGGGCTCTCGCAAGAAGAAATCGCCAAGCGCGTGGGCAAGGACCGTTCCACGATCGCCAATTCTCTTCGGCTGCTGCGACTCCCGGACGAAATACGCGAACTCATTATTTCAGGCATGATCACACAAGGCCACGCGCGTGCCTTATTGTCGCTTCCGGCTGAATCATTTCAAAAAAGTTTGGCCAAACGTATCGCCGAGGAAAATTTGTCGGTCCGACAGGTGGAAGAAATTGTTCAAAAAACATCACTCGGCAAACGCCGCGCCAAAAGGCTCCGACGTCTCGATAATCAAATTATTGATCTTGAAAGCAAATTAGAAAAACAGCTGGGAACGCAAGTTCGCATCTTCGACCACAAGGGAAAAGGGCGTATCGAAATCCGTTATTTTTCGCTCGATCAACTCGACCATCTTCTGAACGTCATCGGCATCGCGCGAGACTAAGCAGGAAAGCTTTTGACAGCCTCTTGGGCTGTGATAAAATCTGCGAACTTTTTTTCATTATTTATCCCTCCAACATCGTTCAAAAAATGTGAGGCGTCGCGTATGAGCATCCGTTTCTCGCAGAAATTTTTTTCCATCCTGATCTGTCTGCTTCTGGTTTTTCAAAATGGCTGCGCGAAAAAAGAATCCTCCACCAATGGCGCCGTCACCGTAAAAGTGGCCTTCTGGGGAAGCCCCGAAGAAATCGAAATTATTACCAACTCCATCAATGGCTGGCAGCAAGCACATCCCAACATTCACGTGCGTTTTGAACACACGCCTTTCGGCGGCTACGTCAGCAAAATATTGACCCGCATCGCCGGAGGAGCCGCTCCGGACGTTATCTGCACCGAAGTTAATTATTTTGTCAGCTTTGCCTCCAAAGGCGTTCTGGAAAATTTGAACCCTTACATCGAAAAGGATAAAGAGTTCAGCAAGGCCGCATTCTTTCCCGAAGTGCTGGACCGTTTTACGGTCAACGGAAAATTATTGGCCATTCCGCGCGACACCGCCCCGTTTGCTTGCGTGTTTTATAACAAAGAAATGTTCGATAAAGCCGGCGTGCCCTACCCAACCGACGATTGGACCTGGGAAGAATTTTTGGACAAGGCCAAAAAGCTGACGAAAGAATCCAAGGGCCGCATCACCCAATACGGATTTTACGGCTGGGCATGGAAAAATTTCATTTACGGAAACGGGGGGGCGCTGGTTGATAATGTCGCAAAGCCCACCAAAACCTTAATTGATCAACCCGAGTCCATCGAAGGCCTTCAATTTTATGTGGACCTCATCAATAAATACAAAGTAATGCCAACACCCGTTGCCCTAACGAATATGGGCATGGGCATCGACGTTATGTTTGCTTCGGGAAAACTTGCGATGTTTCTTTCCGGTGTTTGGGAAACCCCGGCGCTCAGACAGCGAAATTTTAAATGGGATATCGCCATGTTTCCAAAAAATGCGAAAGGTGTTCGTAAATTTGGAACCGGGGGATCTGGTTATTGCATTCTAAAAAGCTCTAAACATAAAGACGCGGCGTGGGAAGTAATCAAGGCGCTCACCGGAGCCGAAGGGCAAAAAGAATTGGCCAAACGCGGACTAGCGCAGCCGGCTCTCATTAATATAGCGGAAGGCCCGGACTGGGCTGAAAACACGGAAGCGCCTGCCAACAAAAAAATGTTGAATCAGGCCGTAAAATACGTCGTCTACGATCCGTTTGTTTCGAATTGGTCGGAAATCGAAAGCAAATATCTAAATGAAGAACTGGATCTTGTTTTCAACGGCCGCGAAACAGTCTCTGACGCGCTAAGAAAAGTTGCGCCAAAAATTAATGCCGCGCTGGCAAAATCATGAACAGAAAATATAAAAGGAGAACATCTGAATCCATGGGCACCACATTAGCGAAAAAAACTCCCGCAGCAAATAAATCCGCCAACGGCTCGAGCGGAAAAGAGATCAAAAAACTCGCAAGCAAATACGGCTATTTCACCGCCAACGGAAAAGAATACGTAATCACACGCCCCGACACCCCGCGTCCGTGGGTGAATGTGCTTTCGAACGGTGATTTCGGAACCGTCGTCTCACAAACCGGCGGATCTTTTTCCTGGAAAGAGAACTCAAACCTTTCCCGCATCACACGCTGGGAACAGGATCTCATCAAGGACGAGTGGGGTTCTTACCTTTATTTGCGCGACAACGACAATGGAAAATTCTGGAGCCTTACCTGGAAACCAACGTGTCCGAAATTCGATTTCTTCGAAGTCCGCTACGGAACCGGCTATGCCATTCACGCGAGTGAACTCGCCGGCATATTCGCCGAAAAAACCACCTTCGTCGCGATGAAAGACCCGGTGGAAATTTGGAAATACAAACGCCCGGCGCTCGTGCCTCACTTTATTTCCACCGGACTTACCGAGCACCCGCTCGAAGCGTTTCATTCCGTCAATCAAAAGCTCGCGGGATTCGATGGCGACAAAGAAGCGTTTTTCGGCAATTACGGAAATCTTCTGGCGCCTCGCGCGGTCGTTGAGGGGAAGTCCAAAAACACTTGGGGCAAATGGTGCGATTCAATCGCCTCGCTTCACACCAATGTCGAGCTCGGCCCGAATGAAGAGAAAACCGTGATTTTCCTTTTGGGCGCTACCCATGACCGGAAAGCTTCCGAAGCGCTAATCAAAAAATACACGAACGAAGCCGCTGTCGACAAAGAACTTCGGGCGGTCAAAAATTTCTGGAATGAATTCACCGGTCGCACGTGGGTTGAAACGCCAGATGACGGATTTAATTTTATGACCAACACGTGGCTGAAATATCAAGCCATCGCCGGCCGTATCTGGGCCAAATGCGCGTACTATCAATCTTCGGGCGGCATCGGATTCCGCGATCAGCTGCAGGATTGTCAGGTGTTTTTCCCGCTCGAGCCGTCTTTGGCAAAAAAGCAAATTCTGCTTCACGCCGAACAACAATTTCCGGACGGAACCGTGTATCACTGGTGGCATCCGGGCACCGGCATGGGCGCCATCACCGAAATGACGGACGATCTTGTGTGGCTGGCTTACATCACGCTGAATTATTTGGATGAAACCCAGGATTTCAACATTCTGGATGAAGTGGTTCCATTTTTGAAAAACCCGAAAGACAAAAACGCAAAAGTCACGAAGGGTGATTTGTATGACCATTGTGTGCGCGCTATCGACAAAGTCCTCAGCCGCTGGTCGCCGCGCGGTTTGCCGCTCATCGGGGAAGGGGACTGGAACGACGGCTTCAGCCATGTCGGTCCGAAAATGAAAGGCGAATCCATTTGGCTCGGCCATTTCATGGTGGGCATTCTCCGCCGGTTCGCAAACATCTGCGATATGCGCGCTGAAAAATCACGCGCGAAAAATTATCGCCAGCGCGCCGAAAAACTAGTCACCGACATCAACAAACACGCGTGGGAAGACGATCGTTACATCCGCGCCACACGGGACGACGGAAAATTGATGGGCTCAAAAACCTGCGATCAGGGAAAAATCGACTTGATGGCTCAGGTGTGGGCACTCATTCACGAAGTGGCTCCGCCAGACCGCGCGAAAAAATGTATGGAAACTGCGGATAAATATTTGTACCGCGAATACGGCCCGCTACTGCTCACACCGGCGTATCACATTCCGGATCCGCATATCGGCTACATCACCCGATACGCGCCCGGCCTTCGTGAAAACGGCGGCGTGTACAGTCACGCGGCCTGCTGGGGACTTCAGGCGGTCTGCATTCAGAAAAAAGGCGATTACGCGTTCGAAACCTATCGCCGGTTCTCCCCTCCGCATCGCGGTTTGAATCCTGACATTTATTACGTTGAGCCGTACGTCACGCCGGGTAATGTGGACGGCCCCGACTCGCCGAATTTCGGACGCGGCGGCTGGACCTGGTATACCGGCTCCGGCGCGTGGCTGTTCCGCATCTCGACGGATTGGCTACTTGGCATTCGCCCCGTCAAAGAAGGATTGTTGATCGACCCGGTCATTCCGAAAAAATGGCCTGAATTTAAAATGCGCCGTCTGTTCCGCGGGGCGACTTACGAAATCACCGTCACCAATCCCAACAAAGTAGAATCGGGCATCAAATCACTGGTGGTTGACGGTAAGACCCTCAAAGGAAATATTGTCCCGGCGTTCAAAGATAAGAAAGTTCACAAAGTCAACGCAGTAATGGGATGAGCCAGACTTGAGACCGCAGACTGTAGACCAGAGACTAAAAGCAAAAAGATTTTTGTTTTTTAAGTCTACGGTCTACAGTCTGTTGTCTGTGGTCTTCTTTTTTTCTTCCGTTTTCGCCGCCACACCCGTCTTCGACACCGATCAAACTTATAACATCGATACTTTCTCCAAAGAAGGCATCAACACACTGGGGCATAGTTCAAAAGTTATTGTTCCCCCAAATGCCAATGTCCGTGTCAGCCTGAATACCCGCGAAACAATCAATCAGGGCGGCCGCAGTCTAGAAATTATGTTTTGGCTGTTTGGGAACAACGAGATTTCCTGGGAAAGCGGGCTTGATCCTTTAAATTTGGGGAAAGCGGAATGTCTGATGTTTTGGTTTAAGGGAACACCGCTTACCGATTCCGGTGTTTGGGTGCAGCTTTCCGATAGAAAAGGACAGGCCAAGGACATCCCGATTCGTGCTTATCTTGGAAATGCCCTCCCTGAAAAAAATGGTTTCCGGCTTGTTTCAATTCCTCGAACAGCTTTTGGTGATGTGAATTTCCGGGAATTGAAAAGTCTTAAAATTTCCATCCGGTCCGGATTTCTTGGACTCGGCGGCCAAGTGTTTTTGGACGACGTTTCTTTCGCCGGCCCAAAAGATCTTTTGTTTGAATCGCTGAAAGAAAATCTTTACGGGTTCCCAAAAACAGTAAGCGCGCCTGAGCGCAAAAACGCTATTTTAAAATTGAATGATCAGGCCATGCTCCGCGAAATCGCCAAGGACACCTGGAAATATTTTGACAATCTGGTCGATCAGCGGTCCGGGCTTCCCATTGATCACGTCAAATTGGACGATAAGCGCTTCCTGGGAGATTACACATCGCCCACCAATATCGGGCTTTACCTCATTGCGTGCGTGGGCGCGTATCATTTAAATTTGATCTCACGGGAAAAAGTAGTGGCGCGAATCGACAAAACACTCGATACGCTGGGGCGACTCAAGCAATACCGCAACTTTTTCTTCAATTATTACAACACCACTTATTTGGAGCCCACTTCCACGTTTATTTCTTCCGTGGATAATGCCTGGCTTGCGGCTTCTTTGGTGATTGTGCGTTCGGCCTTCAGCAAAGAATTATCCAAAAAAACTTCCTCGCTCCTTAACCGGATGGATTTTGATTTTTTTTACGACCCAGGAGTGGGGCAGATGTCGCTGGGTTATGACACGGCAAAAAAAGAACTTCTTAATTTTCATTACAGCATGCTCGCCACGGAAGCGCGCATCATCAGTTTGATCGCCATTGGAAAACACGACGTGCCGCGCGAACACTGGTTTCAGCTTTACCGCACGCCCCCCGCCCAATGGAAATGGCAGACACAGTCGCCAAAAGAAAAGGATCGCAAACTCACTAGCTTTGAAGTTCGCACAGGTTTTTATACTTACAAAAAAAGACGTTTTGTTCCGAGTTGGGGAGGATCGCTTTTTGAATTTTTAATGCCGACTCTTGTCGTACCCGAAAAAAGATGGTCGCCCGAAGCCCTGTGCCTCAACGACAAAATTGTTTCCGAAATTCACCGCGATTACGCCCTCAAAGAAAGAAAATATCCGGTATGGGGAATTTCTCCCTGTTCGGTTTCGCGGGGGAAGTCAGCCATTTATGGAGAATTCGGAATTAAAGCGCTCGGGGTGAAAGGGTATAACGACGCCGGAGTTGTTACCCCTCATGTTGGATTTTTGGCTTTGGACAGCACACCCGCCGATGCTGTGAAAAACATCCGCGAATTTTTGCGCCGTTACGATATTTATGGAGAATACGGTCTTTATGACTCCGTTCAAACCCGGGGCGGTGTTGTCACGCGTCAATACCTTGCCCTGGACCAGGGCATGACCTTCATCGCCCTGGCTAATTACCTCAACAACGGTTCCATCCAACAGCTTTTTGCCAATGATGAAATAGGCAAAGAGGTCAAAGACCTCCTCAGGGAGGAAGACTTCTTTTAAAGACAGCCGTTAGCGATTGGCCAAAAGCTAACAGGTAAAAGCTATTTCCCAATTTTTCATAACCCCTTGCAAACAAATAATAAATCTGCTACATTTTGCTCTACATTTTGACCCATTTTAGAGCGACAATATTTCGCTCAATTAAAGCCCAGGAGGTAGCGCCCATGTTAATCAAACAAACCTTGTTAAAAGATCGTGTTCTAACTGATAAAGAACGAAAGAATCTCGCCATTCTTGAGGTTATTCGAAAGAACGGCCCCATTTCCAGAACGGACATCTCAAAAATCACAGAATTCAACATTGTCACCGTTTCCAATTACGTCAATCACTACATCAAAAAAGGGCTAGTCGTGGAAGGCGAGCTGGACGAATCCACTGGCGGCCGCAAACCGATTCTTGTCGAACTCAATCCCAAAGCCGCGTACATCGTCGGCGTAGGTTTGAACATGTTGTCTATGGTGGGCGTGTTGGTGGATCTGGAAACCAACGTGCTTTATGAAGTAAAACGCGAACGCAAACCCGAAAATTCAGAATCGATGATCGAAAAAATGATTCAGCTGGCCGAAGAAATTATCGACAAGTCCGGCATCGAGAAGCAAAAAATCGCCGGGCTCGGGGTTGCTATTCCGGGGATTATCGACGAAAAAGGCCGCACCATTCGCTGGCCCGGATCTCTTGGCACAAAAGATATTTCAATTTGTGTTTCGATCAAAGACCTTTTCGAAAAACGCCTTAACATTCCTACCTTCGTCGAAAATGATGCCAACGCGGCTGTGCTAGGCGAAAAATGGCTGGGCCTTGATCGCGACGTACGCCACATGATCTACATGTTTTCCGGCGTCGGATGCGGGGTCATGATTAACGGAGAAATTTATCGCGGCGCCACCGGAGCAGCGGGAGAACTTGGTATTATTTCCAATAATCCGAAATACGCGGAGTTGGTAAAACAAAGTTCGACTCAGCTTGGCCGTTGGGAAATGGACCTTGGCATCGGCACCGCAACGCGCACCGCGTTGAAAGCCGGAAAAAATTCGCTCATCAAGGAACTGGCCAAAGGCAAAATTGATGAGGTTTCTATTAAAGAAGTGATTCTGGCGGCAAAAGAACGCGATCCACTGGCCATCGAAATTATCGAGGAAGGTGGGCGCAATTTGGGCCGCAAAATTGCCTTTTTGGTTAACTTTCTGAATCCCGAAATCGTCGTCATCGGCGGCGGCATCGAAGACTGCGGAGCCATTCTGCTCGATGCGGTGAAACAGGAAGTCAAAGAATGGGCCGTCGAAGAAGCCGCGAATTACGTGAAAATTATTCCCTCCGCCTTCGGTGAAAACGCCGTCGCGCTCGGAGTCGTCGGCATCGTTGCCCGCGAAGTTTTCGCGCAAGCGTAAAAGCAGTACCTCGTACTTCGTGCCTCGTACTTCGTAATTTCCTTTGGTTTTTTCGAAGTACGAAGTACGATATACGAAGTACTTTATGAACCCCAAAACCTGCTCAACACACGAGCCTCTTTTAGCGAATCTCAACGCCGCCCAGCGCCTGGCTGTGACTTCCACCGACGGCCCCACGCTCATTCTTGCCGGCGCTGGAACCGGGAAAACCAATGTCATCACGCATCGCTTGGCTTATCTTCTCGCTTCACGCACGGATCTTCATACCGAAAACATTCTGGCGCTGACCTACACGCGAAAAGCCGCTGAGGAAATGGCTGTCCGGATTGAAGAGCTTCTGCCCCAAATGACCGGCATTCCCAAAGTGATGACGTTTCACTCGTTTGCCCTTGAGCTGATTCAGGAACACGCCCTCGCGCTCGGCCTTTCTCCACAGACGAAGCTGTTGTCGCAGACACTCGAGCGCGCTACGCTCCTGGAGCCGATTCTTTGGAATCTGCCGCTCGAATCTTTTTCGAAAGTCGCCAACCGATCCAGTCTGGCCATTCCTATCTTGCGTTTTATCGACCGCGCGAAAGATGAACTGGTAACACCCGGGGAATACCGCGCGTTCGCGTCTTCGGCGGAAGAAAAAGAGCTTGCCGAAATTTACGCGCTTTACGAAGAGGCGCTCCGGAAACGTGATGCGCTTGATTTCGGCGGCTTGCTTGAGCTTGCAATCGAACTTCTGAAAACGAAACCCCAGATCGCTCAACAGCTTTCGGAACAGTTCCGCTATATTCTCGTCGATGAATTTCAGGACACCAATATCGCGCAAATCGAATTCCTGCGTTTGCTTACCTGGAAACACAAAAACATCTGCGCGGTGGGGGACGATGATCAGGCTATTTATCGGTTTCGCGGAGCGTCATACGCCAGCTTCAAAAAATTCCGCGAGATTTTCCCCGAAGTGAAAATTCTGAAACTCACGCAAAATTACCGGTCTACACAAAATATTCTTCAAGTTGCCGGCGCTGTAATTGCTGTAAATGGCAAAGACCGTTACGACGAAACCAAAGAGCTTTGGACTCAAAATCCGGCCGGAGAGCCTCTCGGCTTTCATGTTTTTCCAAGCTACGAAGACGAAGCCGCCTGGATTGCGGGCGAAATTCGCCGGCGCCTGGATGCCGGTGAGGATTTGTCGCAAATTGCTGTTTTAATCCGCGCCCATTCTCATGGCGAGAAAATCAAAGAAGCGCTCAAGCGTGAACAAATTCCTTTCGTCGAAGCGAGTGGAGCTAAACTGTTGGATGAACAAGAAATCCGCGACGCCCTCGCGCTTCTAAACCTGATCGGAGAAACCGAGGAGGATATTTCGCTCGCGCGGATTTTGTTATCGCACTATGTTGGCCTGACACCAGCTGAATACCGGCTAATCGCCGAGTGGGCAAAAAAAGAAAAGGATGCACCGCTTCCCCTAGTGCTGGACCAAACTGAAACCGTTCCGTTTTTAGCCCAAGAAACCCGCGCGCGGCTTAAAACGTTCAACGAAAAAATCTCGAAACTTAAAGTTGCGGTGCGCAGGCTCACCATCAGCGAACTTTTTTGGGAGCTTCTCGTCACATTCAAGATGCTCGCGGGCTATCTTCATAAAGGAACTCTGGAGGCGGAGAAAGCTGTGCAGCATTTGGGTCTTTTTTCACAGTGGGTCCACGATTTTGAATCCTCCGACACGAAAAAATCCCCTCTTCATAAATTAATGCGAACGCTCGCGCTGGCTCAGGATCTGGATTTGGACCCGGAAATCGAGGCGGGGCTGCCGCCATCAAACGCGCTCCGGCTCATGACGATTCACGCCGCGAAAGGACTGGAATTTGCCACGGTCTTCATCGCTTCCGTCAACGACGGCCGTTTCCCGTCACGAGAAAAATCCGAGCTCATTCCGTTTCCCGACGCCTTGATGAAAGAGGCTCTGCCGCAAGGAGATTTCCACATCGAAGAGGAGCGCCGGCTATTTTACGTCGGGCTCACGCGTGCCGAAAAAGAATTGCATCTTTGTTGTGTCGAAAAACCGCGCGTGAAGCCTTCCGTGTTTGTCCGTGAAATTCTAGCCTCTGATGCCAAAGGCATTGTCACCACCATCAAACACGACGCGCAGGGCACGCGCCATGCGCTTCCCGTAGAAGAAATTCCCGCCGGATCGGATGAGGAAATTCTGGCTTTCGTAAAAAAATATTTCATTCGTGCGAAACCCGCACCAGCACCAACTGCGGCCGCTCAGCCGGCTCAGCGAAAACTAACGCTCAGCCACACACAAATGGAAACGTACGAATGGTGCCCGCTGAAATATCAGTTCAGTTACATCTATCGCGTTCCCAAACCCGGAAGTCCGCATCTGGCGTTCGGCATCAACATGCACAAAACGCTGGAAGAATTTTATCGGTTGATCAAAGAAGGGAAATCGGCGCATTGCGAAAACCTTCTTGCGCTTTATGAAAAATATTGGGTGGGCCGCGGATTCAAATCGAAAGCACAGGAAGAAACCTATAAGAAAAAAGGCGCGGAGGTGCTCAAAAATTATTTCGAGACGAATCAACACGATCTAAATCCGCCGCTTTTTTTGGAAGAGCCGTTCCTCGTCAAAATTCAGGACGATTTGGAAATCATCGGGAAAATCGATCGCGTTCAAGAGCTGGCTGGCGGCACAGTCGAAGTCATCGATTACAAAACGGGGAAAGCCAAAGATCAGAAATATGCCGATTCCAGCCTTCAGCTTTCCATTTACGCCATGGCCTTGGAACAGATGTCGGGACGTAAAGTGAGCCGGCTTTCCTTCTATTATCTGGAGGCGGGTGAGCAGATCTCGACGGAAGTCGACAGCGCGCGCATAAAAAAGGCCTGTGACAAAATTATCGATACGGCCCAAAAGATCCGGGGCGGCGTTTTCCCGCCCATCCCTGAAAATGACCGGTTTATGAAGTGCAAAATCTGCGAATACAAGCCCCTGTGTCCGGTATGGGAACGCTGACCCCTTTATGTTATAATCCCGCAAAATTCTTTTAGGAGGAAACTTACATGTCTATGCCTGGCCCCATCGAAATGCTTGTCATATTGGTTGTTGCGCTTCTACTTTTTGGCGCCAACAAACTTCCCGAAATCGGCAGATCCGTCGGAAAAAGCATTCAAGAATTCAAAAAAGCGCTTCAGGGCGAAGAAAAGAAGACTCAGGACTAAAGACCATAGACCGCGGTCTTTGGTCTAGCAATTACCATGTCCAATAAAGAACTTCACTGGACAGAACATCTGGAAGAACTGCGTCGAAGAATAATTTTTGTGGTTATTTTTCTCGCGATTTTCTTCGTGGTTGGTCTTTTCATTCATCGTCCGCTTATTCACCTGTTAACCTGGCCACTTGAAGGACTTTCGACCTCGCTTTATTTCACCTCACCGGAAGAAGGTTTCATGGTGACCCTGAAAGTCGCTCTCTTTTTCGGCCTTTTCGCCACCTTTCCGTTTATTCTCTGGCAACTTTGGGCCTTTGTACGGCCGGGCCTGGAAGAAAAAGAGGGGGTAGGAATTTTTGTGGTGTTTCTCGCAGCAACCGCACTTTTCCTTTTCGGATCTTTGTTCTGTTATTTCTTGGTTTTGCCAACTGCGCTGAAGTTTTTATTGAGTTTTACCGCCGCGGAATTCAAGCCTCTTTTGTCCGTCGGAAAATATTCTTCTTTTGTCGGCTTCATGATTTTGGCTTTTGGCATTTCATTCAATCTTCCCCTGCTTGTTATCGGCCTTGCCCAAGTTGGCATCGTAACCGCGGCCTGGCTGAGGCATCAGCGCAAAATTGTTATTCTCGGTATTTTTATTATTGCCGCTATTTTAACCCCTTCTCCGGATGTAATTTCTCAGCTGATGCTGGCAACGCCTCTTTTGGTTCTTTTTGAAATCACCATTTTAATCACGGCTTGGATGGAAAAGCGAAAAACCCTAAGACTTTTCACAGAAACAAGTTAGGCCATTTTCAGACCCCCTTCCTTGACACCCCCCATAGCGCAGGTTATACTTCGTTTCTTTTGTGCTGTTAGCGACAAAATCTAAGAGAAGGAGTTATACAATGTCAAAAGGGGTTACCATCTGGTTTACAGGACTTTCAGGCGCGGGCAAATCTACCATCGCTCTCATTCTGGAAAAGCGTCTCCGCAAGTTAGGGGCTAAAGTTGAAATTTTGGACGGCGACGTTGTTCGCACTAATTTATCCAAAGGGCTCGGATTTTCTCGCGAAGATCGCGATACCAACATCAAGCGCATTGGGTTCGTCTGCAATTTGCTCACACGCAATGATGTCATCGCTATTTCTGCCGCAATTTCACCGTATCGTGAAGTGCGTGATTATAATCGTCAATTGATCGGAAATTTCTTGGAAGTTTATACCCGCTGCTCGCTCGATAAATGCATTGAGCGGGACACGAAGGGCTTGTACAAAAAAGCCATCGCCGGAGAAATCAAAGAGTTTACGGGCATTTCGGATCCATACGAAGAACCATTGAATCCCGAAGTGGTCGTCGATACCGACAAAGAAACCCCGGAACAGTCGGCCGAAAAAGTGTTTAACAAATTAGAAGAGCTCGGTTATCTGGATCATTTGAACAAAACCGCCGCTGTTTAAAGAAGAGGTTTTATGGGCCGCGTCGACTTTCACACGCACACAACATTTTCTGACGGGTCTTACACCCCCGAAGAGCTTTTGCGGTATTGCAAAGAAAAAAATCTTCGTGCCGTTTCGGTGACCGATCATGACACGATCACCAGTTACGACGACGCAAAAACCGCCGCGGACAAATACGGCATCGAGCTCATCCCCGGCATTGAAATCAGCTGTCAATTCGAGCCTGGGACGCTTCATGTTTTGGGATACTTTCTAAATCCAAAAGACCCGGAACTTGTAAAAACTCTGGAGGATATTCAAAAAGCACGCGCCGAAAGAAATCCTATGATTATTCAAAGGCTCAACAAGCTGGGCGTGAAAATCACGATGGAAGAGGTCGTCGCACAATCAGGGGGTGATCAGATTGGCCGGCCCCATTTCGCGCAGGTGTTGATCAAAAAAGGATACGCCAAAAATAATGAGGATGCCTTTCGGACTTATTTGGGAAAAGGCGCCTCGGCGTACGTTGACAAGCGCCGGCTCAGCCCCAAAGAGGGCATCGACATGATCTCCAAAGCGGGCGGGCTGGCTGTTGTGGCGCATCCGAAACAGATGCGGGTCGCAGATCGAAACCGTCTTCTTGATTTATTTAAGGAGTGGAAAGGTTACGGA
>JACROU010000044.1:28990-32395 GCA_016214265.1 Candidatus Omnitrophota bacterium | reverse complement strand
CATGAAATCGCGAATGAACTCGGGCTGATCGTTACCGGGGGTAGCGATTTTCACGGTAAAAACAAACCGGATGTTGACCTAGGATGGATGGGAAGCGGCGTCGATATCAACTACAGCATTGTGGACCAAATGCGAAAAATTCTGAGCGTCGCCGCGTAAAAACGCATGAACAAAAAATTAGATCTTGAAAAACTTAATCGTGAATTCGAAAACAAAACCCCTCAGGAAATTATTGTCTGGGCAGTAAAGGAATTTTCTCCGGAGATTGCTACCACGTCTTCCTTTGGCACCACTAGCGCCGTATTGCTTCACATGGCCGCTCAGGCAAAACCGGATATTCGCGTGCTGTTTTTGGAAACCGGATTTCATTTCCCAGAAACTCTCAAATTCCGCGATGAGCTTGCCGCGCGATTAAAACTCAATGTGGTTAATTTAAAATCAGTTCTGCTCCGCGAAGAATTTAAGTCGACGTACGGTAATTTGTACGAGAAAAACCCCGACAAGTGCTGCTTTTTGAACAAGGTCGAACCGCTTAAAATCGCGTTAACGGGACTGAAAGCCTGGATTACGGCCGTGCGCCGCGGGCAAACCGAAAACCGAAAAAATGTGCAGTTTGTGGAAGAATATGAAGACGGGCTTTATAAAATCAATCCGCTCGCTACGTGGACTTCCGGGCACATGTGGGATTATTTAAAAACCCACAATTTGCCTCATCATCCGCTTTTCGAAGAGGGCTATACCTCTATCGGTTGCGCGCCGTGCACGCATGCTATTCGGTCCGGGGAAGACGAGCGGGCGGGCCGCTGGTCGGGCAGTGAAAAAACTGAATGCGGCATTCACACATTTATGAAAAAAAAGCAAAATTCAAAATGAAAAGTGCAAAATTAAGGAGAACATCATGGCTTATGAAATCCCTGCTCATGGCGGGAAATTAATTAATCGGGAATTAACGGGAAAAGAAAGAGATGAGGCCGCGAAGAAAGCTTCATCGCTTAAACAGCTGGTCCTTACCGAACGCGAAATCGCGGATTTGGAAATGATCGCTACCGGAGCGCTGAGCCCGCTTGAAGGCTTTATGACCAAAGATAATTATGAATCTGTGCTCGATGAAATGTGTCTCGTGGGCGGCCTTCCCTGGACCATCCCGGTGACAAAACAAATCAACGACGAAGTTAAAAAGCTGATCAAGGCGGGGGAATCCGTCGCGCTCACCGACAAAAGCGGCAAGGCCCTCGCAATCATGTTAGTCGAAGACGTTTTTGCGCATGATAAAAAGAAGCAGGCCCTTTCCGTCTACGGCACCGAAGAAGAAGCGCATCCCGGAGTTGCCGCGGTGTACGCGATGGGGGATTGGTTCGTCGGCGGAAAAATCAGTTTGATTGAGCGTCCGGTACACGCGGATTTCAAAGAACTTCGACTGGATCCGAAAGATACGCGCGAACTGTTCAAGCAAAAGAACTGGCGTCGCATCGTTGCCTTTCAAACTCGCAACCCAATTCACCGCGCTCATGAATATATTCAAAAATGCGCGCTGGAAATTGTGGATGGATTATTGCTACATCCGCTCGTGGGCGAAACCAAGGGCGATGACGTTCCCGCGAAAATACGCGTGAAAAGTTATACCGCTATTCTTGAAAAATATTACCCAAAAGACCGTGTGGTGATGGCCGCGTTTCCGGCCGCCATGCGTTACGCGGGTCCGCGCGAAGCCATTTTCCACGCAATTGCCCGTAAAAATTACGGCTGCACCCATTTCATCGTGGGCCGCGATCATGCTGGCGTCAATCGCCCCGGCGGTGGAGGATATTACGGTTCTTTCGACGCGCATTATATTTTTGATGAATTCGATCCGAAAGATATCGGCATCACACCGCTCTTTTTCGATTTCACGTTCTTCTGCAAAACCTGTAACGGCATAAAGCTTTTGCTTCCTATCCGCTTGTTTTTCTCGTTCCGTTTTGTTATAATTCCTTCCTGGTTTTTGGCCCAAAAACACCTTGTTGATAACCTGTGAATATTGAGGGTATTTCCACTATCTCACAAGGCTTTGTTTGTTTTATCTCTTTTGTTTATTAGATCTTATAACATTTTTTTGCGCTTAATAATTATCCACAGTTGTTTGTGGATGAACTGCCAAGGCCTATGAACGAATTGCAACAGGCAAAAGTCAAACAGTCGGGTGAAAAAATTTGGAGCGATGTGCTTGCGCTTCTCAAAGATTCTTTGAGCGAGCAAACGCTTCGCGCCTGGATTGAACCCTCGAAATTTATCTCTCTGGAAAAAAATATTCTGACGCTGGAAGTTCCAGATAAATTTTATGGCGATTGGCTGAAAGAACATTATGAAGAATCGATTGTTGCAAGTGTTTTGAAAGCTTGCGGACAAAAATCCGAGGTCCAGTATCAAATCAGCAAAAAAGAACTCTCGGTTGAGAAAACGCCAAAAACAAAATCTTCGAAAACTTCTTCTGGGTCCGAGTTCAGGCCAACATTGCCAACTCCGATCACCCGCGATTACACACTCAATTACCGTTACAATTTTGATAACTTCGTGATCGGCCCCAACAATCGTTTCGCACACGCGGCCGCCATGGCCGTCGCTGAATCTCCGGCGCGCGCCTACAACCCGCTCTTCATTTACGGGCCTGTGGGATTGGGCAAAACCCATTTATTGCAATCTATCGCTCATTCGACTCTCGAAAAAAATCCGGAGGCGCGCGTGATTTTTATTTCGAGTGAAAAATTTACCAATCAGCTGATCACAGCTATTCAAACCCGCACCACACAAGCCTTCCGGGACCGCTACCGGAACGTGGACGTGCTTCTGATCGACGACATTCATTTCATCGCGAACAAAGAGGCGACGCAGGAAGAGTTTTTCCACACGTTTAACGCCCTCTATGACGCCCACAAACAAATCGTTGTCACCAGCGACCGGCCGCCAAAAGATATCTCGGCACTTGAAGAGCGTCTGGTGTCGCGTTTTGAATGGGGTCTGGTTACTGACATCCAGCCGCCGGATCTTGAAACCCGTATCGCCATTTTGAGAAAAAAATTGGAAACGAACCCCAAGCCAGTTTCAGATGATGTCACCATGTTTATCGCCTCAAAAATTAAATCTAACATTCGCGAGCTTGAAGGGGCGCTCATCCGTGTCATGGCTTGCTCTTCCTTGACCGACAAACCTCTGGACGTAAAGCTGGCGCAGGAAGTATTGAAAGACTCTGTCGCAGAAGAAGAGCGGAAAATCAACATCGACTTGGTACAAAAAAAAGTTTCGGAGTATTTTGATTTGTCTGTTTCTGACATGCGTGTCAAAAAAAGAACAAAGGCTGTGGCTTATCCTCGGCAACTCGCGATGTATCTCGTACGACGTCTTACGGCACACTCCCTGCCCGAAATCGGA
>JACROU010000044.1:0-28912 GCA_016214265.1 Candidatus Omnitrophota bacterium | reverse complement strand
GAACAAGTGTTCATGGTTATCCCAAGGTTATTCTTAAAGATAACCGCTGAAGTAATCAGGGGTTAGAAAGTTATTCACAATATTCACAGGGCTTACTACTACTTCGACTAATTTTTTTAATTAAAATAAAGAAGAAATAATAACCACATGTTCATGGGGATGACTTATGAAAATAAAAACAGAAAAAGATAATTTATTACACAGCTTGTCTGTGGTCAGTGGTGTTGTTGGCGCTAAAACCACACTGCCGATTCTTTCGAATGTGTTGCTTGAGTCCGAAGGAAATAACAAAGTCCGTTTAATCGGCACAGATTTGGAAGTGGCCATTTCCAGCATTTCGGAAATGAATGTACTGGAAGAGGGAAGTGTTACCGTCCCAGCAAAAAAATTATATGACATCGCTCGTGAGCTACCTCAAGGAGAGGTGGAAATTACGGTCGCAAAAAACAATTCCGTGACAGTGAAATCAGGAAAATCTTTATTCAAAATTATGGGACTTCCGAAGGATGATTTTCCAAAACTTCCAGAATTTACTTTAGATCAAGCGATTGAAATCGAACAGAAAGATTTAAAAGAAGCGCTTCAAATGACCAGCTTCGCAATTTCTTACGATGAAACCCGTTATGTTCTCAACGGAGTTTTGATGTCGATCAAGCATAAAAAAATGAAAATGGTGGCGACGGACGGACGGCGCCTGGCGTTTAGCCAGAAAGAGCTAGATATCCGCGATAGTTTTTCTCTGGATGTGATCATCCCGTCAAAAACGATTGTGGAACTGAATAAGCAATTAAAGACGGAAGGGAAATTAAAAATTCTCTATTTTAAAAATCAAATCCTGTTTCATTTTGGAGAAACATTTATCCTGTCTCGGTTAATCGAAGGGCATTTTCCCAACTATGAACAGGTTATCCCCAAATCCGAGAAAACAATTTCTACTATTGACCGTGAACAGCTCCTTCAGGCAGTAAAGCGCGCGTCACTCCTAACCTCACCGGAATCACAGTCGGTGAAAATCGATTTGCTGAAAAATAAACTTCTGGTTTCTTCGCGTTCCCCTAACATGGGTGAGGCGCACGAGGAATTGGAAGCGGAGCTGGAAGGCGAAGACCAAACCATCGGTTTTAATCCGGATTATTTGATGGATGTCTTGAAGAATTTGGATGTAGAAAAAATACAGCTTTCCGTCATGGGTCCGGATAAACCAGGGTTGTTGAAGGGAAAAAAAGATACGCTGCACGTGATTATGCCGATGCAGCTGAATTGACGAGCTTTTTGCTCAATTTTGAGGAGATATGAGCCGTAAATTAAAGGATAAAAAAGTTGGTTTTACGAAGGTGGAGAAGGTTGTCCGCGGCATCATCAAAACTCTCGAAAGTCCTCAAAAACTTCAGGAAGCTTATCTCTTCGAGCTGTGGAACAATCTCGTTGATCCGGAAGTGAAAAAGCGCGCTTCCCCGGAGCGGCTTTACGGAAAAACGTTGTACGTGAAAGTTAAGGAACCGATGTGGGCGCATGAAATGACGTTGAATCACCGGACGAGAATTCTTGAGATTCTTCAGAGGGAAGTCGGAAAAGAAAATTTAAACGACATTCGTTTTCACGCAGGTAACACATTTA
This sequence comes from Candidatus Omnitrophota bacterium, assembly GCA_016214265.1. GTDB lineage: Bacteria > Omnitrophota > Omnitrophia > Omnitrophales > JACROU01 > JACROU01. Next base: position 27,295 of record JACROU010000044.1, on the reverse strand, counting down.
ATAGGGAGACGTGAATGGCTGTGGCAACCAAATCGAAAAAAGACAAAGATCAAAATTTGGAAGAAAAACCTAATCGCAAGACAGACTCTTCCTACGATTCGTCCAAAATTCAGGTGCTGGAGGGAACGGACGCGGTTCGTAAGCGGCCGGCGATGTACATCGGCGATACCACTTCCCGCGGATTGCATCACCTCGTTTATGAAGTCGTCGACAACTCGGTGGACGAAGCGCTTGGCGGGTTCTGTACCGAAATCGACGTAACGATTCACACCGACGGCAGCGCTTCCGTTTCAGATAACGGCCGCGGGATTCCCGTCGACATGCACAAAAAAGAAAAGAAGTCGGCCCTAGAAGTGGTGATGACCGTGCTTCATGCCGGCGGAAAATTTGACAATAAAGCCTACCGGGTTTCCGGCGGTCTTCATGGCGTCGGCGTTTCCGTTACGAACGCGCTTTCCGAGTGGTGCGAAGTGGAAGTCAGGCGCGACGGCAAGGTGTATCACCAGAAATACGAGCGCGGAAAAACCAAATCGCCCGTCAACGTAATCGGAAAAAGCAAAGACAACGGAACGACGGTAACATTCAAGCCGGATAAAGAAATTTTTGGAAAAACCGATCTCAGCTTCGACGTTTTGGCCAACCGCCTGCGCGAGCTCGCATTTTTAAATCCGGGCCTCACCATTAATTTGAAAGACGAAGCCGCCGACAAAGAAGCCTCTTTCATCTATAAGGGAGGCATTAAAGAATTTGTCGAATACCTCAACAAAAACAAAATTCCCGTCCACAAACAAATTATTTATTTCTCAAAAGAAAAAGATCATATTTTTTGCGAAGTCGCGATGCAGTACAACGACGGCTACGCGGAAAACATTTTTACCTTCGCCAACAACATCAACACGATTGAGGGCGGAACGCATCTTTCTGGTTTCAAAACGGCGCTCACGCGCGCGGCCAATCAATACGCGAAGTCGAAAGATTTACTCAAGGGTCTCGAGAGCGGTCTTCAGGGAGAAGATATTCGCGAAGGTTTGACGGCCGTCATCAGCATTAAAATTCCGCAGCCGCAATTTGAAGGGCAAACCAAAACCAAGCTCGGAAACGGGGAGGTCGAGGGCATTGTCGCCAGCCTCGTGAATGATTCGCTGCAAAGTTATTTTGAAGAGAACCCGTCGATCGCCAACAAAATTATCGATAAAGCCGTGGTCGCGCTTCAGGCGCGCGAGGCCGCGCGGAAAGCCCGTGAACTGACCCGCAGGAAGGGTGCGCTGGAGTCCGCGTCACTGCCCGGAAAATTGGCTGATTGCTCGGACCGCGATCCCAAAAATTGCGAAATTTATCTGGTCGAAGGAGACTCGGCCGGAGGTTCCGCCAAGCAGGGCCGCGACCGTCGTTTTCAGGCCATCCTGCCGTTGCGTGGAAAAATCATTAACGTGGAAAAAGCGCGTCTCGACAAAGTGTTGTCGAACGAGGAAATCCGCACCATGATTACCGCTATCGGGACGGGCGTGGGCGATCAGGATTTCGATGTCACGAAAATCCGCTACAACAAAATCATCATTATGACGGATGCTGACGTGGACGGATCGCACATCCGCACACTGCTTTTGACGTTCTTCTATCGTCAGATGAAAAAGCTGATCCAGGAAGGCCACGTGTTTATCGCGCAGCCGCCGCTTTACAAAATCAAAAAAGGAAAACGCGAAGAATACGTAGACACGGAAGACAAGATGAACGCGATGCTTCTGGAGATGGGCTCAGAAGGCCTGGAGCTTTCGGTGATCGGGAAGAAGAAGAAATTTACCGACAAGGAATTAACCGAAGTGCTTGGCATTGCTTCCGAAGTCGATGCCCAGCAGAAAAGCATTCAGAGAAAAGGCGTCGATTTTGACAAATATATTGAAGCCTGTGATTTGACCAAAGCCAAATTCCCCGAGTATGAAGTACGACTTGCGGGGGAAGACAAATTTCTTTTCTCCGACGCCGAGTTGGCCGCTTTCACGAAAGCGAAAGAAAAAGAAACCGGCAAAGAAATCGAAATGAAAACAAAAGCCACGAGTTCTGAGAAAAAAGACTCGCTTGAAGTCATCGAAATTTTCGAATCGCGCGAGCTCGAGAAGCTGAATAAAAAACTCGAGAAATATAATTTATCGCTCGAGGAATTTCACGAAGTTGAAAAGCCGCTTTTCGAAATCATTTCCGGCAAGAAAACAGCCCAGCTGAAAACGCTCCGGGAAGTGCTTGAAAATGTGCGCCATTTGGGAAAAGACGGCATCAACATTCAGCGCTACAAAGGTCTTGGAGAAATGAACCCGTCCCAGCTGTGGGAGACCACGATGGATCCCGAGCGACGCACGATGATGCGCGTGACGCTGGAGGATGCGGTGGCCGCCGACGCGATGTTTTCAGTGTTGATGGGAGACCAGGTGGAGCCGCGCCGCGAATTTATTGAACGGCACGCGAAAGCCGTGAGAAATCTTGACATTTAATTGGCTATCAGCTGTCAGTAAAAGAAAAAGGTTTTTTCTGAGAGCCGATGGCTTATAAGGAGATATAAATTGGCTGACAAAGAGAATGATCAGAAACAAAACGGCGGCAACGAATCAAAAGGCGAACAGCAGCAGCTGTTCCAATCGCAAAGCGTATACGCGCTGAACGAAAAAGTCATCCCGATTCCCGTCGAAGTCGAAATGAAAAATTCCTACATCGATTACGCGATGAGCGTGATTGTGGGCCGCGCTCTGCCGGACGTTCGCGACGGATTGAAACCGGTGCATCGCCGGATTCTTTTCGCGATGAGCGAACTCGGGTTGGAACACACCAAGCCTTACAAAAAATCTGCCCGTATCGTCGGTGAAGTGCTCGGGAAATATCACCCGCACGGCGACACCGCAGTGTATGACACGCTCGTGCGCATGGTGCAGGACTTTTCGCTCCGCTATCCGCTGGTCGAGGGGCAGGGAAACTTTGGGTCCGTCGACGGCGACAACGCGGCGGCGATGCGATATACCGAAGCGCGCCTGGCTGCGATCACGAACGAACTTCTGGGCGATATTGAAAAAGACACGGTCGACTTTCAGCCAAACTTCGACGAATCGCTGCAAGAACCGAAACTGATGCCTGCGCGCATTCCCAATCTTCTTGTAAACGGTTCCGCCGGTATCGCCGTCGGTATGGCGACGAATATTCCGCCGCACAATCTTACTGAAGTTCTTGACGGCCTGACCGCGTTGATCGACGACCCCAATCTGGCTGTGAAAGATTTGATGAAATTTGTGAAGGGCCCCGATTTTCCGACCGGCGGCTTGATCTGTGGCCGCGAAGGCATCAAATCGGCCTATGAAACCGGCCGTGGGCGTATCCGCGTGCGCGCGAAAGCCCATTTTGAAAAAGCAAAAACCGGCCGCGCGAAAGACGCCATCGTCATCACCGAAATTCCGTATCAGGTGAACAAGGCCTCGCTCATTTCCAACATCGCAGATTTGGTGGAAGACAAAAAAATCGAGGGCATTTACGACATCCGCGACGAGTCCGACCGCGAGGGCATGCGTGTCGTGATCGAGCTTAAAAAAGACGAGAACGAAGAGCTCATTTTAAATCAGCTCTACAAACACACGCAAATGCAGGAAACTTTCGGCGTGATCATGCTGGCGCTCGTGGGCGGCGAACCGCGCGTGTTGAATCTGAAAGAAATGATCCAGTATTTTATCGATCACCGCGTGGATGTAGTCATTCGCCGCACGAAATTCGAACTCGATAAAGCCGAAAAACGCGCGCACATTTTAGAAGGATTGAAAATCGCCATCGCGAATCTGGACAAAATCATCAAGACCATCCGCGCGGCGAAAAATCCGGAAGATGCCAAAACCGCCCTCATCACGAATTTCAAGCTATCGGAGCTTCAGGCGAAGGCTATTTTGGAAATGCAGCTGCAGCGCCTGACCGCATTGGAGAGGGAAAAAATCGAGGAAGAATACCTTGAGCTCATCAAGAAAATCGAATATTTCAAAGCCGTTCTGAAATCCAGGCAGAAAGTGCTCGAGATCATCAAAACCGAATGTGCCGAAATTCGGAAAAAGTACGGCGATGAGCGCCGCACTGACATCGTCAAAGACGAAACCGATATCGATATCGAAGACCTGATTCGCGAAGAAGAAGTGTTGATTTCGATGTCCCATGCCGGCTACATCAAGCGCATTCCCGTTTCGATGTACCGTCAGCAGCGTCGCGGCGGCAAAGGCGTTACGGGCGGCGGGATGAAGGACGAGGAAGATTTTATCGAGCACATGTTTTTGTGTTCGACTCACGACACGCTCATGTTTTTCACGAATAAGGGGCGGTGTTATTGGAAGAAAGCCTACGAAATTCCACAGGCCTCGCGCGTGGCCAAGGGCAAAGCCATCGTCAACGTGCTTTCGCTGGGGCAGGACGAGACGATCGCCACCATGCTTCAGGTCAAAGAATTCGATAACAAACATTACCTCGTGATGGTCACGAAAAATGGAACCATCAAGAAAACCAATCTGGAAGCGTATTCGCATCCGCGCTCAACGGGCGTTCAGGCGATTAAGCTCCGGGACAAAGATGAGCTGGTCAGCGCGAAAATTACAGCGGGGAAGGATCAGATTTTCATTGCCACCAAACTCGGCAAGGCGATTCGCTTCCCGGAAAAAGATGCGCGCGAAATGGGCCGAACAGCTTCCGGCGTTCGCGGTATTCGTCTCGAGAAAAAAGACGAGGTGATTACAGCGGAAATCGTGAATGAAAAAGATACTGCGCTTACGGTCACCAGCAAAGGCTTCGGTAAGAAAACGGATTACGGCGAGTATCGTTTGCAGTCACGCGGTGGTAAAGGCGTCATCAACATCAAGTCGACCGACAAAAACGGACATGTCGTTAACGTTCTCACAGTAAGCGAAGAAGACGGTGTTGTCTTTGTGACCACCGGCGGCATGGTGGTTCGGACTCCCGTCAATCAAATCCGCACGACTGGCCGGAACGCCCAGGGAGTGAAAGTCGTTGCGTTGAAAGACAAGCAGGAGCTTTCGACCTGCGTACGCGTCGTCGCCAAAGAAGACGAAGGCGGCGAGGGCGAGCTGGAAGCCGGCGAAGAATAATTATGATTATTACGATGAATGTTTTGAAAAAAAAGTCGCGGCTTATACAGAAAATAGCTAGAGTTAACAGCGTTGAAAAACTCCGTATTTTTGGCTCCGTGGCGACCGGTGAGGCAACCGGGAAAAGTGACGTGGATTTCCTGGTTCGTATGAAACGCGGCAGGGATTTGCTGGATTTGATCGGATTCAAGCAGGATATGGAAGATTTGTTGGGGCACAAAGTAGATGTCGTTACAGAAAGAGGGTTGAGCCCGTATCTTCGAGACAGGATTTTGGATGAAGCTATGCCGCTATGAAAGCTAATACCTCTCCGCACTTTTTGTCATTCTGAGCATCTGAAGCGGTGTAGGGGCGACCCTGGTGGTCGCCCCTTTTCGGAAACGCCCTCGGACGTTCAGGGCGACCACCAGGGTCGCCCCTACAAATAAAACCACAAAAAATAACAAGGTGTTTTAATGCTAGACCTCAAATTCATCCGCGAAAATCCGGACAAAGTAAGGCAGGGGCTTCAAGCGAAGAATGTGAAGCTTGACCTCGGCGCGATTCTTGCGCTCGATGAAGAGCGCCGCAAGGTGATTCAGGAAGTCGAAGCGCTGAAGGCCGAGCGCAACAAAGCCAACGACGCCATCAGCGCGCTCAAAAAAGCGAAGCAGGACGCCGAGTCCAAAATAGGCGAAATGAAAAGTATTTCCGAGCGGATCAAACTGCTGGATGAGCGCGGCTCGAAAATCGACGAAGAGCTTTCGCGCGAATTGCTCTACATCCCGAATATTCCTCACGAATCTATTCCCGTAGGCGGACCGCAAAACAACAAAGTCATCAAGGAATGGGGTGTGACCAAACCCCGCTACGCGACCGGGAAATTGCGCACGCACGTTGAGTTGTGTGATTCGCTCGGCTGGGTGTCGTCTGATATCGGATCGAAACTGACCGGCAGCGGCTGGCTCTTTTACAAAGGTTTCGGCGCTCGGCTTGAGCGGGCCCTTATTAATTTTATGCTCGATCTGCACGCGAAAAAACATGGCTACGAGGAAGTCTCGCCCGCGTTTATCGTGAACCGCGGAACCATGACCGGCACCGGACAGCTCCCCAAAATGGAAGAAGACATGTACCGCCTGAAAGACGAAGATTTTTTTCTGATTCCAACGGCGGAGGTTCCGGTAACAAACGCGCATCGCGACGATGTTTTCAAAGAAGAAGACCTCCCGAAAAAATACGTAGCGTACACGCCATGCTTCCGGCGCGAGGCTGGCTCATATGGCAAAGACACGCGCGGTCTGGCGCGGATTCATCAATTCGATAAAGTCGAGCTCGTGAAATTCGCGAAACCGGAAAATTCTTACGCCGAACTGGAAAGCCTGCGCGCGGACGCCGAAAAAGTGCTCGAGCTGTTGGAGCTTCCGTACCGCGTGGTGCTGCTCGCGTCCGGCGATATCAGCTTCGCCGCGGCGAAATGTTACGATTTGGAAATCTGGGCTCCGGGCTCGCAGAAATGGTTCGAAGTGTCCAGCTGCTCGAATTTTGAGGATTTTCAGGCCCGCCGCATCAACGTGAAATACCGGAGAAAAGATACCGGCAAAACGGAGCTGGTGCACACTTTGAACGGATCCGGTGTTGCCATGCCCCGCACCGTCATCGGAATTCTTGAAAACTTCCAAAAAGACGACGGAACGATTGTCATTCCCAAAGTACTGGAACCCTACTTATAATACCTGTTTTTCACCGGAGGGGTCGCATAGCGGCCTAGTGCGGCGGTTTGCTAAACCGCTGTGGGGGTAACACCCCACCGAGAGTTCAAATCTCTCCCCCTCCGCCATTTTTGTTTCTGCGGAAGATCGTGAAAGGTTAAAGAAACATCCGCTATGAGATATCTGCTGTTATTGATCATTATGCTGGGGCTTTCGTGCGGCTCGGCGTATTCTGCTAGCGCGGAAAGAGAAAATAAAATTCTTGCCGAAACCGCACCCATTTTAAAAAATCTGGAAATGATGGTCGGGCAAAAAGATTATTCTGCCGCGCTCAAAACCGCGAAAGAGCTGCTAAAAAAAACGGAATATACGCTCGATCCTTCCCATCGATTTCTGGGCAATCTTTACAACATTTTATGTACGCTCTATTCCCGTCAGTCTGACGACGGCAACGCCGCGTATTATTTAGAAAAGGCGCTTGCCGTTGAGAGGGCCAACGCGGAAGAGCCGGAACAGATTAGCAAAACCATCGATCTTCTTTCGAGCCTTTACAAGAAAATGGGGAAGAAAGAAGAACAGCTGCGAGAACTGAAAATTTTAAAAGCCACGGTGTTACGGCCTTTGTTTGCCCAGCCCCTTTTGGAAAAAAATTCCCATATCTACACAGCTACCGAGATCCCCCAGAGCCATGAGAAGCTGGCCGCCAATCTGCCGCCAGCTCAAATTGAGGCCCCGTCACTGTCCGTTCCGCCGCTTGTGATGGCTGAGACTCAACCTGAATCGCAGTCCGCAGATATTGATGAGAAGGAAAAAACGGGGAATGGAGGAAAAATATTGTGGGGCGCCTTTTCCGTTACTCTGGCGCTAGCCGTATTTGCTCTGTTGCGGCGAAGAAAAGGTAGGTATTCTGAACCATCAGAAAAAATATCGGCAGAAACAAACATGGCCGAAGAGGCCCTGGCGGGAAAAGCCATTGAGCAGAAAGCGGCCGCAGAAGATGGGGTTGCCAGTGCGGATGAGCGATGGAAACAATATCACGAGCGTTTTGCCGAACGCCAGGCCCTCATTATTCTCGGGGTGGAAGAGCCCGTTTCTTGGGAGGAGATTAATAACCGGTACTGTGAGTTGATGCAAACCTATGCGCAGAAAAATGTCGAAGAATTATCCGTGGAATTACAAAAAATGGCAGAACTTAAACGGGAGAAAATAACGCAGGCTTTTGAAACATTAAAAAGCAGGCAGACCCTTTTAAGGGTTTAAAATTCCAAATACGCCCGCCCGCCAAAAATCGTAATCCAATTTTCGTCATCGTCTCCGTTTGGATGTTTGACGAACTGAAGAATTGGACTCACATGAAAACCCTCTCTAACTTTGTAAGAATAATAAAATTCCATAAAGTATTCATTGTCGGGGCGTTCGGGGAAAGTTCCGAACGGGTCTGAGGGATTTGTTAACGCCCAGCCGCCCCCCAACACATCATCGGGGCGATTGGGAAGAAGTCCGTTGTAGGCGCCTCCAAAACTGATGCTGCTTGAAACGGCCGGAAAAACGCCGTCCAGCGTGCTGGTTGTGATCGCCAGTTTGGCCTCATTCCAACCCAGGCGGCTGAAGGCTGTAAATTTGTCGGTCAGTTTCTGGTCTACGCTGATGCCCGCCCCGATAGCATTCGAAGATTCTCCCGTAAGTCCGGCATGCTGTGCGGTCGTATCGATATCATCAATGTCTTTGACATAACCATAGGCGCGATAGTTTCCTTCCTTGCCGAAAAAGAAGGCTGTGTTGTAATCCAACTCGAAGATACCAAAAAGCGCATTGAAAAGCTTTCCGGCGGAATCGTCCTGGCTTGCGACGCCAGCCTGAGCTGTTAAACCCCACCCGATATCAAGAGAAGCGCGTGCGCCAAGCGTGTAATAAGGTTCGACGGAAGCAAATGTCAGATTGTTGTAAAACGCGTAGCCCAGGAACTGGTTTTTATCATCGTGGGCAATCGCGTTTTGATCGAAGTAATCAGACAGGTATATTTTTCCGACCGTTGTCGTGAGTCTTTTGTTGTACCACTGGCTTTCAACATAAAGCTCCAAAAAATTCATGACATCCAAGTTTTGCGGGGAGAGGTGAGTGGCAACCGTTGAATTGCTGTTGGGCTGAGAAAGGATCGGACTGATAACTTGATTCGGCGAATTGGCTTCAATGTCTGCAAACACCGTCGTGTTTTCCAGAATCTGCGATTCCAGAAAAAGGTTGAAACATCCCGCGCCGATGGTTCTGTCCTCGGAGCTTTCTCCGAAATTATTCTGGAGTGTCGCGCCTGTTGCGTCATCCACGTAAAGGGTGTTGGCTTGAATGCCCGGATGGATCCTTTGATTCACCGAGCTTTGCACGATGCCTACGATATCCCCGCTGATTTTGATGGTTCCAATTTTGTTTCCAAGAGTAGAAACTTTTTCTTCTAGTTTTTTTGCAATTTCTGTTCCCTGTGCCGTTCCCTTGATAGCCAACCACTCCTCAGCGATGATTTGCGATTTAGACTTCAGGGCCTCATTTTCATTTTTTAGTTCTTCGATAGAGGTCTTGAGAATTTGAGTTTTTTCCTGAAGCATTTTAATTTCTTGCAATAAATTCTGAGGCGGCTCGTCTGCAAAAAGAGGTTTTGAGGTGGGGGCCAAAATCAGCAGCGACAGCAAAAATGCGAAGGTTCGCGTAAGTTTTAATAGCATTATCACTCCATTAAAGGTTAAAAATTATCATCCGTGAATTTAGACAGGATACCATATGCAATTCGAGACGAAAAACCCAATTTTGATGACGTCATCAAAAGCTTTGAGGAATAGGGGGTAAATCTGATATATTTATCACCCTTTCTTGCGCCCATCCCACTGGGATGGCGCGGTATCGGAAAACAAAATCGCGCGCCCATAGCTCAACTGGATAGAGCATCTGACTACGGATCAGAAGGCTTGAGGTTCAAATCCTCATGGGCGCAATTTTTTTACTAATCAGGCAGGGATGGCAGAGTGGTTGAATGCGGCGGTCTTGAAAACCGTTAGGCCTGCAAGGGTCTCGTGGGTTCGAATCCTACTCCCTCCGCCATTCCCGCCGTATCCATTTATGGAAAACTTGCACGAACATTTTATGCGCGAGGCGATCAAGGAAGCCATCAAGGCTTTCGACAAAGGGGAGGTCCCTGTCGGTGCGGTGATTGTCCATGACAAAAAAATTATCGCCCGCGCGCATAATCAAACCGAATTATTGAAAGATCCGACCGCGCATGCAGAAATGCTGGCCATCACGCAGGCCACCAGCGTTCTGGAAAACGCGCGGCTCGAGAAAACGACGATGTATGTGACGATGGAGCCATGCGCGATGTGCGCCGGCGCGCTAGTACTGGCGAGATGTCCCGAGCTTTATTTCGGCGCGTGGGATCCGAAGGCGGGGGCATGCGGAACGCTGTTTAATATTGTGCACGATGATCGCCTGAATCACCGGATCAAAACGCACGGCGGATTGATGGAGCGGGACTCCAAAACCCTGCTTCAGGAATTTTTTAAAAATCTCAGAAAAGAGAAACGCTAAATCGGAGAGGTCGCATAGTGGCCGAGTGCGCTCGCTTGGAAAGCGAGTAGTCCGCAAGGGCTCGAGGGTTCGACTCCCTCCCTCTCCGCCAGTTTTTAAGAAAATTCACCATCCATGAAACATAAAATTATCCCTGTCACGAAAAAGAAAGATATTCCCAAAGAGTATTGTGATAATCCTATTGGGTTATTGCTGGAATATCAGAATTTAGATCGCCCGTTCGAACCCTATTCCGAGGCTCAGCTTTTGATTGGCATGTGCATGGATAATCGCAAGCATCTTCATATGCCCGACAATTTCGCGTTTATCATCCGTTCCGGGGGAGCTAATTTACGGTACAGCGAATTCAAGGTTTCATTCGCCATCTCCGTCGGACAGGTCGGTCACATTGTATTGATCGGTCATAATCATTGCGGTATGGTGAATTTAGTTTCGAGGAAAGAAGAATTCATTAACGGGTTGGTGAAGCGGGCGGGCTGGAAAAAAGAAGCGGCCGAGGAGCATTTTATGAATTTGGCGCTGATGCATGAAATCGGGAACGAAATCGATTTTATCGTGAGCGAAACAAATCGATTACGCCAGAGATACCCGAAAATTAAGGTCGCGCCGCTATATTATCGAGTGGAAGATAACCGACTGTTTTGCATCTGTTGAAGTTTCGCCCATCCCTCAGACAATTTTTCCTCTGCCATCCTCAAATATTGGCGAATGAAAGTCTGAGCTTTTTGAACCGGCTCAGGGACACTCGCTCCCCGGGATCTTTTGTGGATAAAATCGCGGCCGAATTTGTAGTATTTCCAGCCCGCCGCATTCAAATGCCCCTTCAAATCTGACTCCGGCACATTGTGCTCGGCGCAGAATCGCGCAAGCAAATATCCAAACTGTTCCGGCTTCAAATACCCAAATGTTTTTTGCTCGCTCTGATAACTGCCATCGGGCAGCACATTGAATTCGTCCTTCATCCCGTCCAGCGTCAGCACACCGAGTCCCAGATAAATGCCGGAAGTATCCACCAGCTTTTCCTGATCAAATGCGCCAAAAGGGGATTTGGGAAGCGCCCAGACGTAAATATGTCCCAGCTCGTGGATTAACGTGGTGATCTGCTCGGCCCTGGTTTTCAGATGCGTGGAGAGGTAAATAGTCATTTTGTTGCTGGCGACACCGAACGTTTCTTTGCTCTCTATGTTGATATAACCAGGCGGCTTTTCTTCATTGTGAGACGCAAGTGCAATCGAGTAATTGTTCAGACCCATAATATTTTTTAGTTTTTCCATCGCGACTTGGAGGGCTTCAGTTTCCCGGACGCCTAAATCTAGCACCAAAGTTTTGCCCGCGGGCATGTTTTCGGACAACAAATCGTAAAAGGTGTCGATCTCGCCAGTTTCAACAGGGACCACGGTAAAACGGGAAAAAAAGTTTTCCACGTCCGAATAATGCAGGATGAGCCATCCCGCGGCGATTAAACTCACGCATGTCAGAACAAAAAGCCGGAATGCTTTTTTCAACGTTCGGCGGGTTTGGCGGGCTTTCTTTTCTTTGGCTTTCATAAAATTATTTTAGCGCACGGCCAGGATGACGATAATCATACGTACGTTCTGTCACCGTCTTTGCGCGACCTTTCTATAATTGTTAGTGATCTGGGTCACAGAAAAGCGATTAAATTTTTTGTATGTTATTATGTTCCAAAGACTTAGTTCTCTTTTCCCGACCAAAACAGCAAAATTCTGTGCTGGAGACTGATGAGACAACGGCTTTTTTTGATTTATGCATTAGCTCTTTTTTTTGTGCTTTCCACGCGGCCACTTTTTGCTGCGGAAGTTTATTATCTCGGGCCGGAAGCCTATGGCAACACGGGCGAAATTACCACACCTCAAAATATCAGCTTTGAAAAACGCGCCAAGGACCTCATCGATTTTGGCGCTTATGGCGAATCGAAACCGGACCGGACCGGGCAAATTTCAGGAAGCGTCCTGTCGGAAGTTTATTGGAATGGCGTCAGCGGAAATAAGGCCAATTCCTTTTTGCCCCGCGGCGCGCATTATCTGGATGAAGTTCATTTGAATGGGTGGGAGCGATTGTGGAAAGACTACCGGTTCGAAGCGCGCACCATGACGCGGAAAACAGATGACCCCCGCATCGAAATCCGCCGCGACCTGCGTTTAAAAGATATCAATCTTCGCGTTTACAATCCCAAAAACATGCTGGAGTTTGGCGACATTTATGGCGACTTCACCAATTTTACGCTCGCCTCGACGCTTGAAGGATTTCGCGGCGACTTCAAGCCCTTCAGCGAGAACGAACGATTTCAATTCGTCGCGGCGCGCAGCCACAGATCCAATGTGACGCAGGCGCTTTATCAGCGCGATGTGTTTGGCGGCAAGGCCGACGTGAATTTCATGAAAAACAAATTTCTTTTTTCGAACATACGGCTAGGCGGTCAGGTGGTCACCAATCAGGACGACACGCATTATGGCTGGGCGATGAGTCCCGCCGGCGTGCGGGCGCAGGATCTTTATAACACCGTTTTCAGTCTTGACGGCAACGCGGATTTTAAAAAATATGTGGGCTTTCATTACGAATGGGCGCGCAGTATGTACACGCCCGACAAACATGTCACCAATGACCAGGTCCAGTATGGCAATGCGTTGCAGATCGACCCGTCATTTCGCTCGAAGTACGGCAGTTTTCGTTACCTTTATTATTACGTTCAGCCTTCGTTTTATACCGACACCGGGTCCGCGTCGACGGATAAAGTGCAGCACCAGTTTAATCTGGATGTGACACCGATCAATCAAATCCGGTTGTCGCTCGTAGAAAATTATTATTGGAATCACCTGGAGCGTAGTCCACTGACCTATCGAACAGTTAACAATGAAAAATACAGCACGCTGTATCTAAGGCCATTTGAACAGCGCCGGAGTTTTGATATCCGGACCTACTTTAATTATTTGTCCGCGCATTCCGATAACTTTCCTTACAAAAGTGTGGATAATTACACAACCACAACCGGCGTTTCCGTCAACGATCGGATTTGGGATACGAATATTGGGACGCGGTATGAATATCGTGGCTACTTTGATCGTATCAATATTAACCGGCCGGATATTTTTAACCGGTTTGGCGCTAACATGAGCCGGGACTTTCGGATTTTTAACCGGAGGCTTTATTTTTCGGGTGATTTTGCTTTCGATTTTCACGATGCAAAGGCGGAGGATGACAATGAAATTACCGCGACGCAGTCGATGAACGCCGAGTATGATTTATTCGAGCGATTTATACTGCGCGGCGGGATGAATATTCAGAATTACAATGCCGCGGCCCCTGTTTCAGGGTATACCAACCGGCAGAATTTTTTAGAAACTGATCTGTTGCTTGCAAAAAAACGCGGCACGCATTTCATAACGAGGATAGAACGCAATGTCTACGCCAATCAAGACACAACTCAGGATTACAAAGAACTTCGTGTGGTCGCGAGGCTTGTCAGCCAGTTTTAAGCGGCTTTTGTTCGCGGCCTTGATTTTCATGAGCGCGGTTGCCGGTTCCGCGACGTACTGTGAAGCCGGATCGTCACAGCCGCAAAGCACCGCACCTGTAACAGACGAATATCAAACAGCCAGGGAACTTCTCGACAATGTTTTTATGATTTACCGGAATTATACCCGCGGCAGTTTTGACCAGATTCTTTCGCGGAATTTTACTCCGGTCCAAATGGAATATCTGGACGCCGTTGAACGGGCTTTTTACGCAGGACAGGTGATCGAGCTTTATTCTTTTGTGGATACCGTGACCACGAACGGCAATCTGATCAATGTCGCGTTTCACTGGGAGAAAAAAATTCAGCTCTACACCGGAGGCGGATACAAAAACCTCACGGGGGATGCCCGCTACACGTTCCGCAAAGAAAACGGGAGCTGGCTTCTTTGGCAGACAACGGGTGATGATCCTCTGTTAACGGTTTAATCGATATCAACGATGAGGCATAAGATGAGAAAAAATTTCTGGAAGGCCTGTAGCTTAGCGGTATGTCTTACTTTTCTGGTTGGGCAGGTTCAGGCGAAAGAATCTCCGATCAACCCGATCAACATGGGCCTTAACCTCAGCGCGGAAGTGTTGGAGAATCCGGAGCAAGCGCAACAGGGCGTGGACTCCTTTTGTTTCAAAGAGAGCGTTCTTGTGACAGGCGAAACTTTAGGGTTAATCCATGAAGCGGCAAAGTTTAGGGGAGACACGCCGCCGAAAGATTGGGAATCCTTCTTCTCAACGACCTCGAAATTTTCGGTCAAAGCGTATGAAGTTGCCGACCAGGCATTCAAAGCCATTAACAACGTGGCCGCAGGAGATTATGACGAAGCGGTTTTGCGGGCTCTGTATGCCGGGGGGGAGCTGGTTGGTCACCCGGTTTTCAAGGCCGCCATTGCGGCCGCCATTTATACCGGCGAATCGTATAAGGCCGTTCGTAAGTCGACCACGGGTCTTCAAATAGAAAAACTCTATGATGCCCTGAATGCTGAGAGGTTGGCGGGAACGGTAAACCCTCAAGCAGATCAGCCCGCTTTGATTCCCACGGACGATGAAACCCTCAACTATTTTTATCAAAAATATATCTGGGACGATGAGACCACAAGAAAACTTGTCGCTGCATACGTGAACAGCGCGTTTGGCGCTGGCGTTTGGTCGGAAGACGAATGGCGCCGGCTGCAATATGCCTATATTAATGATGCCTATTCGGCCGATCCTGTGCGCCGGGCTAAGCTGGAAGAGCTGAACAATGCGTTTAGAAAAAAGGCAAAGAGTTGGATACGGGGCCTCATCAATGATTTAAACGGGCAAGTGACCTATCTTTGGGCCGCGGCGCGGCTCAGGCAGACCAGCGTTGGACTAAGGAATTACATGCAGCAGGTGCAGGGGTTTAATGCAAGTTTTGCGCAATTAAAACAACAGTATGAGTCCTTAGAAAAATTGAAGGCTAATGTTCCAGAATGGGAAAAGGTTCTGGCTGGCAGCCCTGCCGCGCTTGAAAAAGCAAAAACACTTCTCGCAAATCCAAAAAAACTGAATGAAGCGCAGCAATTGTGCGCGGAGTGGATTTCCAAGATGCGCACGGCAACGAGCGGCGCCCATGTTGTTGGCGAGATGAAGCTTTTCGAGAGCCTGAAAGTTCAGCGACAAGCATGGTATGACATTGAAAAAACGCTCGGCGATTCGATTTCAAAAGCGCAGGCCTCAATTATCAAGGACCCTACGCTGGTGTATCAAGCCGCCGCCGGTGAAAACATTAGCGATGAAAAAAAATTCTACCAGGACAATTTTGAGCAGTTCATGAAGCCGTACAAGTGGATAGAAAATCCTGATAAGGTAAAAGACACGGTGCTTAATTGGTTGAATCAAGGAAAATTTGACGAGGCCTATCAGGCCGCGGCGGTGCTTGATAACGAAAGGAGCAGCGCGGTTTATGAGTATTACGAAGGCCGGTCGGGGCTTTTGAGTGAAGTGGCAAAAAAACGTGACAGCATTAACGAGGAGTATCAAAACAGGATCAGCGAACTGTCAACAGAAATAGAAAAGGTTCGTGAGCAATATAGTGCCGCGGCGAAACACGGGCGCACGCAGGAAGAGATATTGTGCGCGCAAAAGTTGGACACCCTTAAAGCACAAGTAACGAAAGAGCAGGGGAAAATCGCTATTTGCAATAGCGCCTACCAGCTTGCCACCAGCGTCAGTTGGGCGCTACATGAAGCGACCACTGTCGAATACGGGGTAACTAAATCTGAGATCGCGAAAATTATAATCGCCGTCCAAGATCTAATGCAGAAACGATTAAGACAGTGGAATGAGTACAAATCGTTTATTTGCGGGCAGATTGAGAATGCCCTTCCACTCAAAGGAGTCACCGGCCAGGGGACAGATTTCAGCATTCAAATGGATGAGCAGGTCGACGCACTGATGAGCGCTCTGGACAAGCTGCTCGAAGAGGCAAAAAGAGCAGAAAAATATGTGGCCAACGCTCCTTTCGATTATGCGACCACCCTCGGGGAACTTTATCGCCAGATGGAAAAGCGCTCCAACCAGATCAGATACGGCGCTTCCATTGATACGCAAGAAGTAACACGACGCATGGGGGAGGCTCAAGAGCTATACAACCAGTGGCAAAGCGCGGCCGACAAATGGAAGAACGCTCCCGGGCTTTCAACACAAGAGCTTCTTGAGGTCCAGGTTCTTGTCGATCCTGACGGCGCAAAAACGTACGGCAATAGAAGGGCTGCCATCGATAGGACCATCGCGGGTTTTCCTGGTTTGATGTCCAAAATAAATGGAAAAGGGAATGAATGCGTGCGTCTTGCGGATGAGACGGTAAAAGATCGCCAACAGGGCTCCGACTGGATCAACGACAAGCTGCGCGAAGTGCAAAGTTTTTTCAAAGCCCAGGAAGCCGCGAAAGCCATTAAAAATAAAGGAAGCGCTCCAGATCCTGACTATGACGTGGTGGTCGAGAAAGAAATGGATATGGGGATCAGTAATACGCCCTATCGCCATTACATGCTTGAAAAAGATGTTGCGGCCTATGCCACAGAAATAATGAGTGGCTGGGACCAGTTTGCCGGTGTCCAATTTCTCAAAACGTACGCCCCGAAGGTTTATGAAAAGCTGAAAGCCTCGGCAAAACCAACAGGAATCAAGATGGCGTCGGAGGATAACGTTATCGTAAGAACCGGGGCCAGTTCGAATATGACGATTTGGAAGAGCGCGCTGGATAAATTAGCCTCAGCGGTAGATGCGGTAAAGTATGATGCCAGCGATTTGAATTTTTCCATGCAGATGGTAACGGTGAGCAATGTGGAAGGCATGGCGAGCTTTTTGACCACCGCGGCCTCTGATAAAAAGGTGCGCTACGCGGTCGACGAAAGTTACAAGAATTACGCCAGCGACTATGACAACGCGCTCGGCAAACGCTACCTCGAAATTCTTGAAAAACTCAAAAAGACTTTTGATGAACGTGAAGAATATTTGGTCAAGACGGAAACCAAAGGTCCGGATGGCGGGCCGGGGGGACCAGGGGAAAAACCAGCCGGGCCGGACGGCGGAGAACCGGCGAAACCCAGCGTGCCCACTAAACCAACCCCAACTCCGTTTACACCGAAAAAGCCCGCGTCTCCGATCAGCAACTATCGAATCCTTAATCCCCGAATTAACACGGTCGATGTCCGAAGCGCTTCGGGGGAAGTGGTGATTATGGCCGACGAGCTACGGCAGGGGAAAATCGTGATCACCGGATCGCTCAGCACGACGGACAACATTGATAAAATGCTGATTTCCGAAGACAGCGGGCGAACCTGGAAAGAGATGCCGGTAAATCGGAATCTGGAATATGCCATCACGCCGATGGTGGGGATGCGTTACGATGTGGTTCTGAAGATCAAAACGAAACTCCTGGAAGAATTCACGGTCCCGTTTTTCGAAAACATCAGTGCGATTGTGTACAAAAATATTTCCTACACTCAAATGGTCAAAGATGCGGTGAAACAACTCGCGGATGTTTATGAGGCTCAAAACATCGCTGCATTTGATGCGTTGGTTTCGCGGAGTTTTATCGGGAACCGAGTATTTCTTGTGGAAGGTGTGCGTTTCGATTTCGACATGTTCAACAACATTCGCCTCAAGATTTACATCGACCGGATTGAGCAGCGCGGCGGCATTTATGTGGCCGAAACGCATTGGGACAAAACCCAATACCCGCGCTCCACTGGGCAGGCGCAGCTGACTACGGGCAGAACCGTGATGATGTTCGTGCTCGAAGACGGCAAATTGCAGCTTCAAAATCTTCGCGGGAATTTAATTTACGCCACCCTTTCCGTTGAGATTGCGCAATCCAGCGGCTTGGGGTCAGATGTGGTCAATCAGATCGCGACTGATTTTAATGATCGCATTCCGGCTCAGCCTGGTGCTGGAACGACTGTTGAATCAGGGGGTGTCTCATCAAGCGCTCCTCTCACGACGAGGAGCGCAACCGTTATCTCCGCCCCTCCTCCGGGCGGCCCGGGCATTCGAGGACTTAATTTTGTTACAGGCGCCATCACCACCACTGGAGTGGGCGATTTTGACTTCAATAACGGAAATACATTTGCCATGAATGGTGCGGCCCAGATCCAGCTGTCCGGCTCTTCGTATGACACGATAACTGAGGCCCCAACGGGCGGCTACGCTGCGGTGGCCGGCGGGATGGTAGCGGGAAATGTTTATATTTTCAGAACCATGGGAGGGTTTTACGGAAAAATGCGCGTTACCTCGATCGTCAATAACCCTCCGGTTAATGATACGATAACCTTTGATTACGCTGTTCAAACGGATGGAAGCCGGAACATCAATACTTAGCCCGCAAATAACCGGACAAAAAATTTGCATTAGCGGAAATTACGGGGTGAAGATTGTCGAAAAGTAAAATTTTCTTCATCGCACTGGCAATGCTTTTGATCACCCCGCTCGCCTATGCCGGAACGTTAGGCCATTATTATCCCGGCATTTTGGGCATGCGCGATATTATCCTGCCGCCAAAAGGGTTTTACGCCCTGTACTACGACCCCATTTACTACAGCAACACGTTCAGAAATTCTCACGGGCACGACCTCGGCAATTTTTCGGCGTCGGGTTCCGAAACCAAGAATATCAATGTTTACGGCCAGAATATTCCGATGAGGCTTTCGTTCGGCCTCACCGCCGATATCGATGTGAAAATGATGTTCACCACGCAGCAGCTTCTTTTGGTGTGGGCTCCCGGGTGGAAATTCTTCGGCGCAGATTACGGAATGATCGTCGCTCCGTCGACCGGATACGTGGACATTAACGCCAAGGTCAAAGTGCACGCGGCTGGGACCGTATCGATCGCGAATTTTTCAGGGACGGTCACGAAGGATGCGACGATTAAACTGCAAAGCGACGATTACGGATTCGGCGATCTTTTCGTGCAGCCCCTGATGCTTGACTGGCGCGGCAAGCGGTATGACATCGGACTTTACTACGGCTTTTTTGCCCCGACGGGGACTTATTCCGAGAGCCGCCTCGCCAATGTCGGCATGGGGTTTTGGACGCAGCAGTTTCAAACTTTCGCCGCTTATTACTTCGATAAGAATCGCAAGACAGCGCTGATCGTGACCAGCACCTACGACCTGAATAGCAAGAAATACGCTCAAGATTTGACTCCGGGGCAGAGCTTGACGCTCGAGTACGCGCTGAGCCATTACCTCAATCCGCGGATTGAAATAGGTCCGTGTGGTTATGATCAATGGCAGGTTTCTTCCGATACCGGAACCGCCGCGAAAAATAAAAATGTTTTCTACCAGATTCACGGTATCGGCGGGCAGCTGACCGGATGGGTGATCAAAGAAAAATTTAACATCACGACAAAATGTATCGCCGAATATTACGGTGTCGACCGCTTCCGCGGCGTTCTCGGAACGGTAAACCTGACGTGGGTGTTTTAGTGCGGAAAAATTTATGATCCGAATCGGGAATCTCTTGTTTGTTTTAATGTTTTGCCTGTGGGGCAGCGGTATCCAAGGGTACGCCTCCGAAAAGCAAATCAATAACGGACAGGATTTAACGCGGCCCTTGACCCGTGTTGACCAGCGCTACATGATTCAGGCTTTGTCTGATGCTGGGCACACCAATACGTTTACGGCCAGGGCGGATGCCCCATTTCGTTTAAGCAAAACTTGGATGTTGGGGACACGAATTGACGTGCCGGCTGTTTTGGGTAACGCCAAGGCCTCTGACAATTTGGATAAAAATTATCAATATGGATTAGGCGATTTATTGACCCAGGTTCTCTTAATCAAAGAATTTAATGATCGCTGGGCGGCGGGCGGCGGGGCGCAATTTATTTTTCCGACGGCCAGCAAAAATCAAATGGGGCAGGGCAAATATCAAATCGTTCCCTCCTTCGGGCTGCGCCGCTCCCTCCCCAAAATTTCAAACGGCAGTTTTTTTGTCGCGGGGCTGCGTTACGATGTGGACTACGCGGGCAATGATAAGCGAGGTCATATCAACCAAATGGAATTAAGCCCCACGCTGAACATCATGTTTCCGCACGACTGGTTTTTCACCTCGTATCCGTCGACGGATATTCGAATCAATTTTAATCGCAGCGGAACAAATACCGGCACGCTCTTTCTTCCGTTCAATGCCATGATCGGCAAAATGATTACCAAAAAATGCGTGGCGACTGTCGAGTTTGGGTTTCCGATGATCCATGATTTTGAAGTCTACGATTTTAAAATGGAAGCGCGCGTCGGTTTCTTTTTTTAAGAATCAAAAGGAGACAACATGAAAAAATGGATGAGTTTGATTTTCACGCTGACGTTGGCTTTTGCGATGGTAGTTCCGGCCGAGGCCTGCACGAGTCTTAGAGTCAAAACAACGGACGGCAATGTGTTTTATGCCAGGACGATGGAGTTGGCGCTTCCCACGCATCCGGACTTGATCGTGGTTCCGAAAGAGACCAATTATCAGGGAACGTTGCCTGATGGCACGCAAAAGGGTCTCAACTGGACTTCGAAATATGGTTTTGTGGGTATGCATTCTCCGGGAGTGCCGGTCGTGATTGACGGGGTGAATGAAAAAGGACTGGCCGCCGGCGGATTGATGTTTCCCGATTTTGCGGAATATGAAGCGTTTGATCCGGCCAAAGCGGATACGACCATCGCTCAATATGAAGTCTTGACGTGGATTTTGTCGAACTTCGCGACGGTCGAAGAAGTACGGCAGGCGATTAAGGACATTCATATTTGTCAAGTACAGGCTGCGGAGTTCGGGGCTTTGCCGGTGCATTATGTGGTTCATGACGTAACCGGAGACTGCTTGGTCATCGAATATGTTAAGGGCAAATTGAATCTTTACGATAATCCGCTGGGCGTGTGCACTAATTCGCCGCCGTTTGACTGGATGATGATCAATTTGAGAAATTTTATTAATCTCACGGCTTCAAATGTGCCGGAGCTCAAAATGGAAGGCCTCACCCTGAAAGAAATTGGTCAGGGAACGGGCATGCTTGGCCTGCCCGGCGATTTCACGCCGCCCAGCCGGTTCGTCAGGGCCGTTGCGCTTACGCAATCGGCGTTGCCCGTGGACGGTCCGGACGCGGGTCTCGCTTTGGCGATTAATATCATTAACAATGTGGACATTCCTCGCGGGGCCGTGCGGGGAAAACTTGGCATGGAAACGGAATTTGAACTGACTCAATGGGCTGCCGTTGCGGACCTTGCCCGAAAGCGATTTTATTTTCGTACGTACGACAATTTGAATTGGCGTTATGTGGATCTTGAGAAAGCCCTTCAGGGCGCGAAGGGAATTCTGACTATTCCCGTCAACGTTCCGGCGGATTATCCGGACGTGACCGCGACCGCCGAAAAAATATTGGAGACAACATGAAACCTTTTAATGCAAAACACACCTGGATCATTGTAATTGCCCTTGGTTTGGTGTTTGGATGTGCTCGTGTTTTGTTGGCCTCTGCGGCGGAGCAACCGGACGTTATTTATTTTGACGGCAAGATCGTGACGCTCGACGCTGCGGAATCGACAGCGAGCGCTGTGGCCGTTAAAGACGGAAAATTTCTGAAAGTCGGCAGTTCGGACGAAATCAAACAACTCGCGGGGCCGTCAACGCAACTTGTCGACCTCGGCGGAAAAACGGTTGTGCCGGGACTGATTGATGCTCATTGCCATCCGATGGAAGCGATGATGATGAAAGAAACGTGGGTCGATTGCCGCTTTCCGGAAACTTCGTCCGTCAAAGAGGCGTTAGAACATATCGCCGCGTGGGCGAAAAAGACGCCAAAGGGAGAATGGATTTTCGCGGCGTGCGTCTCTGCCAGCGAAAATAAGTTCGCGGAAAAACGGCTTCCAAATAAAGCGGAACTGGATATCGCCGCTCCGGACAATCCGATGATGCTGGCCAACGGCACTCACATGGGCATTGCCAACTCGGCGGCATTAGAGCGGCTCGGCATCAAGAAAGGCGTGGAGAAACTTCCGCATGGCGGATCTGTCATTCTCGATAAAGACGGCGAGCCCACCGGCGTGTTGACGGATGCTCAGGCGGATGTGCCGACTACGCCGACGGTGGTCGAGCTGGAACAATATTATTCAAAAGACATTCAGGAATTCTGGAATCAGCACGGGTTCACATCCGTCCTGGCGATTACCCCCGCCGCCGCGCTTCCGGTGCTGCAAAAAATTGCCGGGGCGAAAATAAAACCGACGATTCGCTACACCACCTCGATTTGGACATCCGCCAATGGCAAGGACATGCCCGAAGATCTCGGCAGCTTTCGTATGCCGGAAACTGCGGATCCGGCCTGGTATCGATTCGGCGGGATAAAAGTGTGGGTCGACGGTGAAAACGATTGCCGCACGGGATATATGTACGCACCGTATGTCGGGCATTTTGATACGGATCCGCCCGGGGGCAAGGGGACGCTCGTCACGCCTCAGGCAGATGCGGATCGATTTGCCGACATTGCCAACAAAAGCGGCGTGATCAGCATGATGCATTGTTCGGGAGATGCCGCTACGGATATTGGTTTGAATGCTTATGAGAAGGAAATGCAATCACCAGCTCCGGAGACGATCAATCGCATCGAGCATTTCGGCATGTTTCAGCTGACCGACAAACAGTTGCAACAGGCCAAAGAGTTGAAAAAGAAAAATTTTTATATTTCGGTGCAGCCCACGTGGCTTCTGGATCTGGTTAAAGCCGATTATGAAAATATGGGGCCCGAGCGGACGCGTACCGGATTCAAATTTCGCTCGATGATCGACGCGGGCCTCGAACCGGCCGCAGGCACGGATGTGACAGGGATTTATCTGGATAATGTCAATCCGTTCCTGGCGATTTATGGTTCCGTCACGCGCGATTCGGATGACGGTCTGTTTATGCCTGAAGAGGCGATTTCGGTGCCCGAGGCCCTCAAGATGTGGACGATCTGGGCCGCGAAGTCGATGGGCGAATCGGACACGAAAGGTTCGATTGAGCCGGGCAAATACGCGGACATGGTCGTGCTTTCCGACGATATTTTTACCATGCCGAAAGAACATTTGAAGGATGTTAAAGTCGTCAAAACTATTGTTGGCGGCGACGCTGTCTACGAAGCGAAGCAGACTGGAACAACGGGGAAAAAATGAAAAGAAAAACCGCAACCATTTTTATTTTAGCCATAGTTCTTTTTGGGGGATTGGCAGCTCTGTTTAATGCTCCACTGAAAGCGGCCGAACAAAAAGTCCATGTCGGTGTCATCGAAAGTCCACCTTTCGCTTTTAAAGATCAGATTGGAAATTGGGAGGGGATCGCGGTTGATTTATGGAAGGCCTCAGCCGAGAAGTTGGGCCTTGCCTACGAATGGATCGAGCTAAATAAAGACACTGCCAGTGAAGCGTTGATTCAAAAGAAAGTCGATGTGTTGGTGGGCGGCATTTCCGTTACCCCGGAAAGAATTAAAGTCATCGATTTTACCCAGCCCTTTTTTGCGACGGAGCTGGGCATAGGAATAATGAAAGACCCGTCCCAATCTTTAGTGGGCTCTCTCCTTGAAACATTTTTCTCTCTCCAGTTTTTGAGTCTTGTCGGAGGCCTTCTTATTCTTCTGATTGTGATCGGGCTTGTCATCTGGTTAATCGAATCGAAAAATGGAAATGAGGATTTCAACCCGGATTTAAAACAAGGGGCCCTTCACGGCATTTTTTGGTCTGTGGCGATGATGACGGGGTCCGGGGAAAAAGCTCCCCGTTCGATCCCCGGGAAAATCATCGCTATTCTTTGGATTTTTGCCGGGCTTTTCATCACCAGCGCGTTTATCGCTTCTGTCACAACGCTTCTTACTTCGAGTCATTACGTTGCGAAAGTGAATAACGAGCGCGATCTGGCGCAGGTTCGTGTGGGCGTTTTGCAGGGGACTCACGAAAGCTTTCTGCGCGCCTTGGGCGCGAGCGTCAAGCCTTCAGCCAATATTGCTGAAGGTTTGGAGGAACTTACGCAAGGAAAAACGGACGCTTTTGTGATGAGCGCACCGGTATTGAAATATTATTCGGGCAAGCTTCACCACGGCAAGATCGACATCATTCCGATGTCAAACGAGCAAGTATTTTTCGCGTTTGGCCTTCGCCGCGGCGACCCGTTTCTTGCGCCGCTGGATGTTCAGGTTGTTCAAATTGTTCAAAGTCCGGCCTGGAAAGAAGTCCTGGACGAGTATTTAAATTATTAGGTATTCAACAAAGAGGCCCTGACAATATATGAAAAAAACATTCGGAATATTATTATCCATTTTGCTATCACTCTCCTTGGCGGCACCGAATGCGGCTTTTGCCGGGGATGATGAACCCAAAAAAACTCCCGCCGAACGCGCCAAAGAGCTTCAGGATAAAATAAATTCAAGCGCCAAAGACCGGGCGTGGACAGGACTGAAAGAAGATATTTTCGAAGTGCCCAAACCCGGCAAACTCTTAGAAAGCGCTGCCAACCAACTGCTCGAAAGCATGCCGGATCTGATCAAAGACATGGATGCCATGCGGAATATGACGCCGGAACAAAAGCTGCAATACATCAAGACCACCCTCATCGACCGGATCAAAGAGAAATCCGTCGATCAGGTCAAGGACACCGTCAAAGAATACATCAAGAAATACGCGGAACAGAAAGTACGCGAATATTTGTTCAAAGAACAGATCGGCACCTTAGTCCATCAATGTATTGTCGGCGGCCAGTCAGTATCCAGTGCCTGGGCCGGTGTCGATACGGTGGTCAAGAGTCAGCTCGATACAGGCATGCGGGCGTTTAAGTTTGGCATGAAAGGGACTGAAATCGGGTGGGATGTTCTGTGGGTTTGGAAGGAAAAAGGTGGCGGGCCGGCTATGTTGAAACTGGAAGAAAAAGTATTAGGCGAAGTCGCCAAATATTTTATTCCCGGCTGGGGCTATTACAAAATCGCACTCAGCGTTTCGGACGCGTTACGGGAATATGTGCTGCACTATGCGTTTGATTCCGCCTACGAAGAGAAGCTGAAAATTATTTTGCCCTGCCCCCCTCAATCGAAAGGATTTGCCGCGTGGATTCTTGCGACAGATATTCCTTCTTACGTAAATCGGGAATGGGACGAGCAAATCGGGTACACCGGTGCGTATCAAAAGTATTTCGAAACAACCAAACCCGGAGAAGAACAAAAAGAAGAATTCGGGCAGGCGATGAAAACGAAACTCATCGATTATCTTCAAGCAGTCAAAGCTGATATACAAAAGAAACAAGATATCCAACATGAGGTTGAGGCCAAAGTCAAAGAACTGGAGAAGCAGTCCGATGAAGCGGATGCGGCTGTTAAGTCGGCGATTTCGACCGGCATGAGCGAGGCGCAAAAATATCTTCAAATGGTCAGCGATTTTAACAATAAATTTTTTGGTCTTGCGAAACAGGACGTGAAGGAGGCTATTGCCAATAAAGAAAAAGAGTTTGATCAAGCCGCGGCAGGAGCGGCTAAAGAGGATGGAATCAAATATACCCCCATTGATAGGCACACCATTGTTTCCGCGCTGGAAGCGGCTGGAAGTGAAATGACCGAAAGCGGGGCCCAGGGATGGGATGTAAACGCTATCAGAAGCTCGTATGAAACGTATTTAGAGATCCAAAAAAAAGAAATCGAAAAAGTGCAGCGAGACGTTGGAGAAAAAACAGCTCAGGCTCAGAAAATGCTGGAACAAACACAAAAATCATTTGCCCCTCAATTTGAGGCATTGAACAAAGCTCATGAAGCCGCCACAACTGCCGATGAGCGAAACCGCATCGAAGGTCAAATTGCGGCTGTTCAAAATTCCTATGGAGCTGCGATCCGGCCGTACTCGAGTGTGGCCCGGGATCTTACGGCGCAGTTCGCGAAGGATCAAGAATTGTTGGTGGCTGAAGAAGGCGCGGTGTTAATGGATATTGCTGAGCGCGCACGAACGAGAAATGCGGCTTTAGCGGTAGGGATGCAGGTGCTGCGCGAAGAAATCGGGCCGGCGGCGCAGGCGTATCAAGAAGCCATGATTCAACTCAGAGCGGATATTCAAAAACTGAATTATCCCGACTGCTGGCGGGGCATCAAATATGTGACTTTGGTGGGGGATGCGGGACAGAACCAACGACGATTGCCGGGGGACTTTATTCAAAGCATGAAAGATCTGGAAGGAATCAAGGAAGCCGTAGAAGAAGATGATCGTGCCGCTGTCAATTTGCACAAACGCGAAAAAGATGCTTTTGACTGGTATTCCATCACGGCACAGAATGTTCGGGGCGCTTACCTGAGTTTGGTGCCGGCGAGTCTCCAGAGCATTGGGCGGAGCCGTGATGAAACAAAAACCTCTGAAGATATCAGCGGTTTTTACGGGGTGCCATCGGTTAGCACGTTTATCAACCGGACAGGGAGTCAAACAATTAGCCCGCAAGCCATTGAGATTTACGCAGCCGGTATCCGGGAGACGATGGAACAATCCCGCGCCGAAATTATGCAGCCGCCCGTGGACACACAGGCTGCGCTTCAAAAAATTAACGCCGAAATGTCAAAGCTAAAACCACTCGTAAGCGCGGATGAGGACGCACAAATATTTTTAAGAATATCCAGCGTTCTATCCGGAGATTCTTATATGTTTGATTGTGTCCGTTTTCCGATCGAAAGAGAAGCCGGGCGGGCCGAGACTCTCTTCACGAGAAAGGACGGAGTGGTTTATCCGAAAGTGGATCCGGAAGAAACCGAAGGGGCTGCTTATCTGAAAGCGATGAAGGAGTCCTGGGAAAGAAACAAGGATAGAGTGCAGGCGCTTCGCGATCTAAAAAAGAAAATTGTCGGCGTCATCGTTTATACCGGCTTGAACGAAAGCATGGAGAAAACGTTTCAAAGAGACATCG
>JACROU010000042.1 GCA_016214265.1 Candidatus Omnitrophota bacterium | reverse complement strand
TCCTGGCCGCTTCCTCCGTATTTTTCCGGGATCGGAAGTCCCATGATCCCGAACTCCGCGCACTTTTTCCACTCCGCCCCGGGAAAGCGTTCGTTTCTGTCCCTGGCAATGAGGTCGTCATTCAGCTCTTTTTTCGCAAACGCGACGCAGTGCACCAGAATATCGATGTGCGTGAAGGACTTTTTGAGGGTCGAGAAAGCCGTTTCGATTTCATTATCCTTGGTGACGTCGCAGGGGACAGTGACGGAGCCTTCTAAAGTACCGGCTAATTCTTTTACGTTTTCCTCCAAACGTTCTCCCTGGTAGGTGAATGCCAGGCGCGCGCCTTCGCGGGCGAGAGATTGAGCAATAGCCCAGGCGATGCTGCGTTTGTTGGCTACGCCGAAAATAACCGCATTTTTGCCTTTCAGTAACATGTTCGCTCCTTTGACGTTAGGTTCTGCTGCTACGGTCGAGTTGGTATTCATAAAAAGGGGCCCTTTCAATAAGGTTTATTTTTACGAGCAAGCGAGGTATTATACCTTTCCTTTTGGAAAGAGCAAGAATTGCAGGCTTCCTTTAATGACATCTGAAAATATCAAAAATCAAATTATCCATAAATTAGCTGAGGAGCTGACGGTTGAAAAAACCGTTACCGACAGTCAGCTCTTGGGCATCAGCCGCCATTACTCCGTCGCGTCTTTTGAGGATCTCAAAGGTTTTGTTGATCAAAAGCTTTCGGAGAAAGGTGCCCTCGATCTTTTCATGATGCTGTCCTACAACTTTACGCCAGACCTCGAGAACAGGGCGATATATTCACCGTTTTTGGATTGCGCCGCGCTGACCTCCGGCGAGGTGGAGGAAATCATTCAGGACCTGACCCGTCAACAACTGAAGGCAACGCTGGGCGCAAAGGGCCATAGCGCTAAAGTAACGGTGCCGATTCAAGAAGATGTCATCCGCCGTTACGTGCGCAATTTACGGCTCGACTCCGGGCTTTCGGACCGGCTTCGAAAAGTGATAGGTGAATTAATCCCCGAAAAAGATCACGCGATCGTGAAGGCCATTTTTCGCGACGAGGTTTGGCAGAAGGCGCCTTGGAATGAAGACTCTGTCGTCATTTTGTACGCATTCTCGAGAAAAAAGTTCCGGGCTGAGAAGCTGAATTATTTAACCACTTTTCTTGCCTCCAACCACCCGCGTGATATGAAAAGTCTTATCCGACTGATTCAGGAAGTAATCGAGTCGTATGAAACCGAAGTGCGCCGCATTGAGAAAGGCGCAAAAACATTTTTCAACGAAACGATTCGTGAAAGTTACGACGGTAGTGAGGCTGATAAGCGGGGACAGGAAGAGAAGCGCCTGGAAGACCAGAAGCGGCAATTGGCTGATGTGACGGAAATTGCGGAGGATCTTGCGTCGTGAGCGTTCCGAAGTCCGACAATATTATCCGAACCAGTTTTGGGCTGAAGAAGCTGATTCAGGAAGATTTGGAACGCGATTACAAAAGTCCTCTCGTTGAGAAAATGAAAGCGGAAGGGAATCAGCTTCGGCTGGGCGATTTGGAATTCCGTCTGGCCGAGGAATTTGGGTTCTGCTACGGTGTGGATAAGGCCGTCGATTTTGCTTACGAAACTCGGAAGCAATTTCCGGGAAAAAGAATTTTCATCACCAATGAAATTATTCACAATCCCCGCGTCAATCTTCGTCTGCGTGAACTCGGCATTGAGTTTTTGAACGGCACTTATTCTTCAGGCAAGACCATGAATAATGTGACTGCCGAGGACGTTGTGATTATCCCGGCTTTTGGCGCTACAGTCAGTGATTTGAATTTGCTGAAAACAAAAAAATGCGTGCTGGTCGAAACGACTTGCGGCTCTGTGGTGCATGTCTGGAAGCGCGTCGAAAAATATGCCAAAGACGGATTTACGTCAATTATTCATGGAAAATTTAAGCATGAAGAAACGATGGCTACCAGCTCTCAAGTGACTCAGCTGGCCGGCGGAAAATTTATTGTGGTGCGCGACAAAGAGCAGGCCCAACGGGTATGCCGCTACATTGAAAAAGGCGGCGACCGCGCTGTGTTTCTTGAGGAATTCCGGGGCGCTGTGTCTGTCGGTTTCGATCCCGATCGTGATTTGGACCGTGTCGGCTGCGCCAATCAAACGACGATGCTTAGTTCCGAATCTCTGGAAATCGCCGAGCTTGTCAAACAAGCGCTCACCCGGAAATTCGGGCCGCTCGCCATTGACGAGCACTTCCGCTCTTTCGATACGATTTGCAGCGCCACTCAGGATCGTCAGGATGCCGTGCTCAAGCTCGCGCAGTCGAATGTCGATTTGATTCTGGTGATCGGCGGATACAATTCGTCGAACACCACGCATTTGGCGGAGATTTCATCTCAGTTTAAACCCGCGTATCACATCGAAGACGCGCGGGATATTTTGTCGATTTGGGAAATTCGTCATCAGCCGGTTGGCCGTCATGATCAAGTGACGACGCGGGACTGGCTTCCGGTGGGGGTCGCCAGGATCGGACTGACGGCTGGGGCGTCGACGCCGAACCGGGTGATGGAGGATATTGTTAATCGAATCAATGATTTACGGCAGCGGCTCGCCGCGGCGGGTTCGGGGTGTTGTGACTTATGAAATTTTTTCAACTTGCGTATATCGTTATTTTGGGGCATCTTTTTGTATGGGCGCCTTTTGTATTGATGGACCGCCTGTTTTGCCACGGCAAAATGTTCGCGGACCCGCCTTCGATGATGCTGGTCGAACTGATTGCGGTGACGCTGGTTGCGGCAAAACTGAAGCAAAGCTGGGGCGTGAAGGAGTAGAACCATGATTCGTTGGTTGCCATTAATTATTTTGATCGGACTGTTGGTGTATCTCGTTGTGTGGGCGCGTAAGTGGTATATGTACGGCGGCGCCAATACACCCACATTTACGTTGCCTAAGCCGTTTCGGAAAGAGTCGCTGAAAGAATCCTGGATTCAGATTTATGAAACTGCTTCGAAAGATGAGGCGGATCAGCTGAAAGCCCATTTCGAAGAACTTGAAATTCAGTCCATTGCTTACGAGCAGGGTAAAAAGGGCGTTGACGGAAAATCCAATCCCGGCATCGGATTTGCCGTTCCACGCAGCCAAATGCTCCGCGCGCAGAATCTTCTCTTCCGTTTTCTGGATCGAAAGAAATAACCGTGTACTGTGAACTTCTTGCCCCCGATTTTCTGATTTGATACACTGGCACTAGTTTTCTCATGAGGAGACCGCAAGTTGCTTCTTCCTAAAAAGTGTTTCATCACAAAAGGTGTCGGCGTTCACCGAGAAAAGCTCACCAGTTTTGAGCTGGCCCTCCGCGATGCCGGCATTGCCCAATATAATTTGGTTCGTGTTTCGAGCATTTATCCACCGTATTGCAAAATGGTTCCGAAAGAAGTGGGACTCAAATATCTTTCGCCCGGATCCATTGTTCACGTCGTGCTGGCTGAGTCGGCGACTAACGAACCCAATCGTTTAATCGCCTCGTCGGTCGGACTGGCGATTCCGAAAAATCCGGCGCATCACGGTTATCTTGCCGAACACCATTCGTACGGCGAAACGGCGAAGAAGGCCGATGATTATTGCGAAGATTTGGCGGCGGAGATGTTGGCCACCATTCTTTACGGCGGCGGCAAAGTGGACTCGAAGATCAAGTACGATAATAAAAAAAGCGAGTGGCGCATGGCTTCCGATGTGGTGAAAACCATGGCTATTACGCAATCCGCTGAGGGTGACAAAAACGGGCGGTGGACCACCGTTATTGCTGCCTGCGTTTTTATTATGTAAGGTGCCAGGTTCGTGAACCTGGCACCTAATACGAGTTCGCCGCATGCTATCCTTCTAATATGAAACACTCATACAAAATTCCAGACAAGCTTTCTTATTTAAAACGGACGAAATTTCCGATGAATTTTTTGGGGCTTCCTCCGGAACTTTCCAATTACAAAAATGCGCGCGTCGTCGTTCAGCCGCTCCCCTATGAGGGAACGGTTTCTTACACGTCGGGGACCAGCGACGGTCCGTTTGCCATTATTCATGCGTCGCGTTTTATCGAAGATTTTGACGACGAACAGAAACGTTCGTTCAGTCAGCTGGGCGTTCACACGCTTCCATTTCTGAATCCGCCGAAAAAACAATCGCCGCCCGAACCGTATATTCGTCGCGTCTTTGAGCAGACCCGCAAACTGGTGCGTGACGGGAAATTCGTAATTTCGCTCGGCGGGGAACATTCGATTTCTGCCGGAATTATCTGGGCCTTCGCAGAAAAATATCCAAAGCTTTCGGTGCTTCACATTGATGCGCACGGCGATTTGCGGGACGAGTACGAGGGAAACGCATTTTCGCACGCTTGCGGCCTCCGCCGTGTGGCGGACCGGGTGAAGACCGTGCATGTTGGCATGCGTGAGGTATCCCGCGATCAATGGGAATTTGTGAAGAAAAAGAAAATCAAAATGCTTTTTGCCTACGAGATGCATCGCATGCCACGCAAACAGTGGATTCGTGAAGTCGTCGGTGCGTTGGGCCGCGATGTTTATATTACGTGCGACACAGATGGGTTTGATCCAACTGTTATTCCGTCGACGGGAACTCCGGAGCCGGGAGGATTAAGTTATGTGGATGTGCTCGATTTATTCCGGGAAATTGGCCGGCGAAAAAACATTGTCGGATTTGACATTATGGAATTGGCTCCGCGCCCCGAATTTCATTTTCCGGATTACACCTGCGCCCGCCTGGCCTACAAAATGATCACGTTCAAGTTTCGTCAGAAAAAATAAAAAATCCGGGCTTGACCCGGGTAGGCGCCAGGTTCATGAACCTGGCACCTAATTTCTAAGAATTATAATCAATGAGTTGATAGTCGTCGGGAATTTTGAATTCGAAGAGCGAGTCTCGAACGGAAGCATTCCGCTCCAGATCTGAAAGCAGGACTTCGGTGATGTCGCCGCTTTTTTCCTTCAAAATGACGCGGCGCGGAAGATGATCGTCTGGGGATATTTGAATGATAATTTCCGAATAAAATGGTGTGAGCGAGGCTTCCGTTGGTGTGAGCGAGAGTTGATTTAACCCGCTCTCATCCGGTGCCAGTTCTTTGATCATGAACGAATCTGACAGCTTTTCTTTTGTTTCGCCAAATCCCAGGATTTGAAACAGCCGGTTGGAATTTCCGCCGGCGACTTTGATTTTCTGAACTTGTTTCACCGAGGGCATTACCGTCCACGAATTATCTCCGGCCAGAACCGTATCCGAAGCCGCCGGGGATTCGTAATGCCACAACACTTGTTTGGGCTTCTTGAAATAAACGGTACCTTCCGAGGTTTCCGTTTCCTCAAAGAGAGTAAAAATTTTCTTCTGAACAAAATGAGCTTTGAGCGAGGCCAAATCCCGTTTGGCGGATTCGTATGAGACAAGCGTAGAGGACGCGGACTGACTTTCGGCACTGACGGAGGCGCAGGCGCTCGTCATCAAAACCAGTGTGAGCAACAGCCATTGCCTCATGTTTTTTTAAGCTCCTCGACGGTTGCCCCGCCGGGCATTTGAAAATCGAACAGATTTTGATTGAGCGCCGGATTAATAAGAAGTTTCCGGGCCTTCAAAAAAAGTGTGGAACCACGGTCCGGCCGGAAAATAGTTAATTCTCGCGGAAAATATACCGGTCCTTGATTTGCGTAATTTTTTCGCGTGATGACCAGTTCCGCGATGCCATAAGCGTTAAAATAAACTTCCTGCTCCACATTCAAGAAAAACCGCTCCACCGTAATTTGCCGTTCCAAAAACTTTTCAGTTTTCGTCGGGTCCGTCCGGAACACCGAAATAATATACTGGGCCGGCGCTTCCTGCATTTCGACGGTATAAGTATCAGACGCGGGGAGGGGGCTCATATTCAGTGTTTTCAACAGGTCGTCGGGGCGAATGCCCATCTCAAGATTTTCCGTGTGATTCAGGTCGTTGACTTTACCGGTGAGCACCTGATTATTCTTTGGCGTGTGTACCCAAAAAAGCCCGTCTTTTGACGTCAGCGTGAAGAACGTGGGAATGAGTGCCCGGTAACCTTTTAAATATAGTTTCCCGGGTTTTTCGTAAGCCAACAGGCCCTGACATTCCCGCGATTCGGTCATGCCTCTTTCACGAACGTGAATGTCAAGCGTGGATTTGAGCGTATGAAGCTCTGCGGCGGACGTGTTGATTTTTGCCGCGAGCTCCGCCAGAGTTGCGCTTTGAATTTTCAGGGGCGCGAGAGGCTCTCGGGGCACGGTAGCGCAGCCCGCAAGCGGCAAAGCCAGTAATAGAAAGAAAGTCAGAGGGCGTTTCATAAGGTCCGTGACATTATCAAAATCTTAAGGAGAAGACAAGTGCAGCATATTGATGCGGGCTAAACGAACAAAGGCTGTTGATAGCCTAAATCAGACTAAATTAGTCTGATTTAGGCTATACTTATATTGCGTAGCGAATTAGGAGGTCCTCAGATGGAAAACAGATCACGGAAACGGAAGGTGAGCGGTAAAAGGATGAATCGCAAAAAGTGGTTGCGCGTGCTGATGACGATAGTGATTTGTTCTTGCCTTATTATTCCTCCTGCCCAAAGCCTTTTAGCTCAAGCTACACCGATTCTGCAGGACTTTTTGGAGCCCCGTCTTAATGAGCTTAATTTTACGAGGGGGCTTCTTGTGCACGATTTGATTTCGGTAGAAATGAAAAATATATCGTCTGAACAAACACCGACCCGCATTTCCATTAATTTTCCGGAAGAGAGTCAAGCGCCTCGCAAGTTTGCCCGTGCAATGCGTTCGCAGCTTCCCGCCGTTATTCCTCAACCAATCCACCCCCGCGTTATTGGCGCTCCCCGGTTAATTGTAGTGGAAGCAACGCGAGTGAAAACGGTTACGGAAAAACTTGAAATTTTGTCGCAAGCTCTTCAGGACAGAAATTTCAAGGGAGCGGGAAAATTAAAGCTGAATGATTTTCTGGATCGGTTTTTATCTGCTGCTGCTGTAGAACTAAGCGCCTGGCTATCCGAGACCAGTGAGGATCCCGAGTTTCAAAATCTCTTCCGCGGAAAAGGCCCATGGATTTTGATTTTTTTGGCCATGTCCCCCACAAGTTTTCACGAGTTTCTTGATGACGTGGATTTTCCGGGGGCTTCAGAAAATATCCTGGGGGCCAAAAGACTTCCTATCAATATGTCCGTCACGTTCAATGGCGATAATCTCGAAGTAGAAATTCATGGTGATTACAATCTGGCGATTAAATTCAAGGTGAATGAGGCGAGCAAAGTTTCTCTTGTAAATTGAAACAGTTGAAAAATCGTTACATTTCAACAGTGAACGCCCCTCCGAAATGCCTTTGCAGTTTGGAAATTTCTGTGGCAAAATCAGCCGAATTTAAGACTTTGGAAAGGGAGTTACGCTCTACGTAAATGATTTTTCGCCTGCTTCGAGCCATTTGCTGCTTTTTCCTGATTCTGTGTCTGGCTGGTACCGGGTTTCCCGCTCTTCCTGATCATAAGGCGAATTCTCCGCTTGTCATCCTTATTCAAGAAAACCATTCCGATGTGTTCGCACAAAAGAAACTCGCTGAACTGGTGAGTGCTTGTCAACAACGGTACGGCACCCGTCTGCTCGCGGTCGAAGGTGCCAGCGGTGAGATTCCTGTCGAAGAGCTCCGGAATTACTCCAATACCGCGGCAAAAAAAGAAAGCTCGCAAGTGCTCCTCGATCAACTGATTTTGGACGGAGCCAGTTACTCCGCAATTTTTGCCCCCAAGCCCATGCGATTTGTGGGTGTCGAAGACCCGGATTTGTATCAGGCCAATTGCAAAATATTTCAGGCCGTGAAAATCGAACGCTCCGCGGCTGATCAATATTTGGCCAAGCGCCGGCAGATTCTGGCCACTGACCTGAAAAAAAGTTCTCCGGCTCTCAAAGAATTCTATGGAGCGGGAGATGACGTCAAAAAATTGCTGATACTGGCTGAAAAACATGAGGTGTCCACCGATGATTTGCTGCTGAAGCGGGCGGTCTCATTGTGCGAAGTCAAAGCGGTGAGAAAAATCCCATCGCATTTAACCATCGACTTTTTACTCGACCATCCTGAAATTCGCCGGGCATTGGAAGCAGAATCGATGAAACGCGCGCTTTCGGCGGACCAGCTGGCATTGGAATTGCGTTTGCTGCGGAACCGGCTGAAAAAAGTTTTAATGGTGACGGATGTTGAGTGTCGGGTTGACCATGAAAAAACAGAGTTGGAACGGCTTGAAAGAATGGCCAGCCTCAAAGCGTTTCGGGAAGATTTAAGCGAAGAAATACCGCCAGCTCTTGAAAAAGCCCATGAGTTTTATGTGTTAGCAAAAAAACGCGACGCGGCGTTGGCAAAAAATTTTCTGCGCGAGTTGCAGGGCGGCCCCGCGATTTTAGTGACGGGCGGATTTCACACGGCCGGCATCGCACGAATTCTCAGGGAAAATAATATTTCTTACCGGGTCATGACGCCGAATTGTGGCAAATCCAATCCGAATGAAGCACTTTATGAGCGCCGCCTCCGGGGTGATTTCGGAATTCAGACACTTGCGGCTCCGCGGCCCCTCGCGAATCCGGAATTCAGAAATAAGCTGATCCGGCTGTGGGACGAAAACGCCGTTTCGATTTCTGCCATTGCTGCAAGTCTTGGCGAGCCGTTCAAACCTGAAACTACCAAATTTCGAAAACAAACTCTGCTTCAGCGTGCTCAAGAAATTCTTCGTCTGACGATGCCGTGGGTGATTCGCCTGATGCGGGCGGCCAGCGGATCGGAAAGCGCCGGCCTGGCCGAAGAGAAGGCGTTGTTTCACAAACTGCGGTGGGTGATCGAAAAAGAAATTCAAACCCGCCGGTGCCGCGCTTCGGCGAAAGAAAAAATTCAGTACGAAAAAATTCGGGCGTATCTTTATTCGGTTAGGGCGCTTCCGGGCAATGTGTCCGAACTGAAATATTTGCACGCCATGCTCACGAAATCCGAGAGGCCCATTTTTCTGGATTATCCCGAAATTCTGAATTTGGATTATGTGGTGCTCGATTTTGAGACAACGGGACTTTCGGCGGAAAACGACCGTGTTATCGAAGTAACCGCGATTTGTTATCACGGTTTTACGGAGATTGAACGGTTCACCACGCTGGTTAGCCCGGAGCCCGGGACGCGTATTCCCTGGGTCTCGTCATTAATTACCGGCATTACCACTGACATGCTTCGATATCGGTGGGCCCGGCCGGCAAAAGAAACTTTCGTGGAACTTTCCAAATTTCTGGAGCGCAATAAAGAAGCCATTGTTGTCGGCCATAACATCATGTTCGATCTGCGATTTTTGAAGGCCGAATTTAAGCGCTTCGGCCTGGAAACGCAATATTATGAATTCACAAGCGCTTTGCCACAGGCGCTTAAAATAAAACGCGCCGGAAAATCCCGCATCGTGCTGGATACGTGGGGTATGGCGCAGTCTCTTTTTCCGACTTCCGACCAGCTGACCAAATGGGTGCGCGATCTTCAGGCTGATTTGGGGCTCAATCAGCCATTTTTCACCGAAGAGCATGTGAAAAATCCACCGGCATTGGCCAATCGAAAGTTATCAACCTTACTTGGTTATTTGGGCGTGCGCGGGAATTTGCACCGGACCGTTCAGGACGTGGCGGGTGACAAAATTGTATTTTTGGTTCTAGCCGCGATGCAGATGAAGCGTCTGAACCGGATTCCGGAGGATGAGGCCCGGGGGTTTGTCGAAGATTCCGCGAAGACGCAAGAAATTCTCCGGAAAATGTATCCGCCGCAGAAAGACGATCATTACATCACCCGCAAAACCTCGCACGGGATTTTTATGGGAACCGATCTGGAACATATCGAGAGTGTGCTGGACGAAATCGATCCCGGGCCGGGGATGAAAGCGCTGGATTTGGGCGCAGGAGATGGCCGGGTGGTGGTCGCGGCGGCTTTGCGCGGGGTGGAGTCGGTCGGTGTTGAGGGTGATTATAAATTGACTTCCGCGCTTGAAAATAAACGCCGGCAATTTATCCGTCTGTCGCAGCGTGAAGGTGTTGGCAAAATGCTTCATTTTGAAAAAGGCGATTTTTTCAAACAGCCATTCGCTGATTACGACATCATTTTTTATTCAATCGGCGGAACTGCGGATGAGTCGGCTTTGGAAGAAAAGCTAATTCGTGAAATGAAGCCAGGCGCGAAGTTTGTCGTGTTCACGCATGTTCCGGTTTCGAGACCGTATTTTGAAAACCTGAAATTTTTGCCGCTCGACAAATCGGTATATCATCAAACCCAGCGCGTGTTTCAAATTTATGAGGCGTCCGTTTCAGTTCATTTGCCGGATGAAAGTGAGTTGACCCAGGAAAAATGGTTAAACGCGTGGAATGAAAAATTGCAGAAGGGAATCGTTTCCTTTCCTGCGGGGGACAACCCCGAAAAACAGCTCGGCAAATTCAATGTCCATCTGGCGCCGGCGCGTGACTTAGCTAGGCGTCCGCGTATTTCGGATTTCCGGAATGTGCCGGCTCAGAATGTGTTTTCCGCGCGCTCGGGTGAATCTAATTATTGGTTTGGCGTGAACGCGTTTCCCTTTGTGCCCGGGCACGGGATGATCTATGAAAATCTGACAGCAACCGATATTTCTTCTCCGCAGTTGTTGACAGAAAAAAGGCTTGAAGACCTTCTTGTGTTTTCGCTTCGCTATCCCTTTTTCAAATTTTTCTTTAACGGAGGTCCGAAAGCGGGCGCGTCAGTTACAGCGTTTCATGCACATTTAATCACGGACATCGATTTACCAGTGGAGCGCTGGCTGAAAATCAAATTGCTGGAGCGGACCCATGTCAAAATTTCGCGTTTGGCCGGCTATCCGGGTACGGCCATAGTATTTGAGAGCGGAAAAATCAATCACCGGGCTTATCTGGCCTCACGCTTTTTGGATGCGGCCAACAAAAATCAAATTCCGTACAACGTACTGATCGGCGAGAGCGGCATCATTTATTTGTTTTTGAGAGATCGCGAAACCGAGAACAAAGAGTTGGGCTCCATGGAACACGCAGGAAGTTTTCAGGCGCAAACACCGGAAACTTTCAGCCGGTGGAAATCGGAGCAAGTCTTGGAAAATGAACTGGCCAATGCGGCGTTAAAAGAAGCCGATTTCAAAAAACTGTTCGGTCCGGTGGTTCAAGCGCTTATGCCAGACAAAAGTTATGTTTCGTTCACCGCCTCCAGTTTGGGCCGGAAAGTAAATAAAATTCTGATCGCCGGCCCCACCCGATTGACCGCCGCATTGATCAAAAAAATTAGAATCGGAGGAAATCTCAATATTGTGCACACAATCGGGGCTGAAAGCACCATGGATGAATTGGTGAGGGCGCAGTATGCCGGCAAACCCTTTGATTTGGTCATATCATTTTTAAAAATGGAGGAAGACGGATGGCTGACGAAAGCCGCGACTGCCGATCAGTTTTGGCGCAGCTCGCAAGAATTCTTTCATCGATTTGATGTTGAGAAGACCCCTTTCGTTGTTATCAGTGCGGAAGAAGACACTAAAGACAGCAGGTTGATACCCCTTTTCAAAACTTTTGGCGAGTATGACAAAAAAAGACCGGAAGGTTTTTTTGGGTTTTACCGGTTCGCTCTGCGAGGCTCCTGGCAGGAACATTTTCGGTTGATTACCTCAGAAATTGAAACCAAATTTGCGAATCCACGATCTTCTCAAGCGCCTCCGACCGATAATCCAATTTACAGGGATGGTATTGATGGTCCCCCGATTGGAGGCCGTAGTTTGGGGCAGGCTTTTTTGAATCAAGTTCGCCGGGCGCAGGCTTGGTTTGACCGGTCCGAGCGGGTGGAAGATCGTGTGGTTTTTCTCGTCCGCAAAGAAACTTTGGCGGAATTGACTCCGGCTGAAAAAAACGAAATCAATTTTCATTTAGCGCAGCAACATCGCCGTTTGATGATCCTTCACGATCGGGCGGACAAAGATGTGAATTTTATGGGGCTTGTCGGAGGAAATATTCAGCACTGGTGGGGCGGCGCAGAGGATTATGTTCAAGTGCTTCGCCGCGCTCATCATCCACATGTGATTTATCTGAGCGCCGCGGCAGAAACACGCCGGTTCCATGAACCGGGTCTTGTGAACGTCAAGCACTCACTGTTTGCGCCGACGGCCGCAATCGAATATTTATTTCAGGGCAAAACGGATTTGTATGGTATTTGGAAAAAAGAAAACGGCCGTTTGGAATTGAACTTGTCGGAAGAAGTTGAAAGATTATTTCAGGGAATTGCTGCCGCCCGGTGGCGAGCGGTATCAGCGTAGTTTTTCGCTGGCGAACCAGATGCGCTGAAGCGCCGTGATGTTTGAGAAGATAGCGAGAATCCAGAGCGCCGGAATCATCAGATTAAAAAACGATCCGATAAAGATAATAATTAATCGTTCAGGCCGCTCTACCAATCCCGCATCGCATTTTACCGGAAAACATTCCATTCGCGCTTTGGTGTAACTTGTCAGGAAGGATCCGATGATCACGACAAGCACCAGAATGGCCACTCCAAATTGCAAATGATTGATGTAGTGAATCAAAATTCCGGCAAAAATAAAAAAATCCGCGTAACGGTCGACGACCGAATCTAAAAATCCTCCGAAGGAACTGGTTTGCGCGTTTTGGCGGGCCAGTGCGCCGTCCAGCATATCGCAAATTCCAGAGCTAGCTAGGAGCATCGCGCCAAAGAAAAACAGATGAAGCCCGTACGCCATTCCGGCCAGCAAGCTGACTCCCCCACCGAGCAGAGTCAAGTGATTGGGTTTGATGCCCGCGTTCGCGAGCGCGCCGGCAATTTCGTTGGTGAGTTCTTCCAGATAAGGCGAGACGTATTTGCGGAGCATGATGAACCTTTTTTCATCCTGGGATTAGGCGCCAGGTTCGTGAACCTGGCACCTAATTGTTATCGAACGACGGAACCCTGAATAAACTTTTCGACCAGTATTTTTGCTTCGTTATCCGGGATTTGTTTCGGCGGATGCTTCATGCCGTAAGCGGAAATCGATGTGAGCGGGCCGCCAATTTTCCGGTCTCGAGCCAGGCGGCAGCAGCGAATGGCATCAATCACAATGCCGGCAGAATTCGGAGAATCCTCGACAGAAAGACGAAGTTCCACATTCACTGGAAATCCGGCGAATCCGCGGCCTTCGATGCGAAGATAACAAACTTTATTATCATTCTGCCATGGAACATAGTCCGAAGGACCGATGTGAATGTTGTCATCCTCAAGCGAAACCGTCATCAGACTTTGCACGGCTTCGGTCTTCGAGATTTTTTTGGAACGCAGACGGTCACGGTTCAGCATGTTCAAGAAATCGGTATTTCCGCCGGTGTTCAGCTGATAGGTGCGGTCAATTTTGACCCCGCGGTCCTGAAATAATTTGGTGAGCGTGCGGTGCACGATAGTGGCGCCAACTTGCGCTTTGATATCATCGCCGACGCAGGGAATTTTTTTGTCTTCAAACATTTTCCCCCATTTGGGGTCCGATACGATAAAAACAGGCATGCAATTGACCAAGCTAACGCCCGTTTTGAGGCACGCCTCGGCGTAACGCTTGGAGGCCACTTCAGATCCAACGGGCAGATAATTCAGAAGAATTTCAGCGCCAGAGTCTTTCAGTACTTTCTCCACATTGACAGGTTTTTCGTCAGAAATGACGAAGGTGCGGTCGGTGGGGTATTCGTTCATGTGAGCGGAAACGCCGTCATGAACGGGACCCATTTGAACTTTGAATTTGCTTTTTGGAAGCGGCGTTGTATCGAGATCCCAAACACAATTGGGTTTGGCTTTGATGGCGGTATCAAAACGCTGGCCGATTTTTCGTTTATCAATATCGAAGGCCGCCACGAACTCGATATCCTCGGGGAGATAGCCGCCGAGATTGTAATTCATGAGTCCGAGAGGTTCTACTTGCTTTACTTTTCCGTTTTGCCGATAATGCTCAATTCCTTGAACGAGCGACGCGCAGCAATTGCCGACGCCCGCCACAGCGACTTTAATTTTTGGCATTCCACTTCCTCCGAGGCATGAAAATTTGGAAATTCGAGATTAGCTGGAGGATTATAGCATTTATCGATTTGAAATCAAGAATAGTTCCAAAAAAATAATCGTAACTCTTTATAAATTAATAAGTTAACGTCAGTATATAACCTGTGGATAAAGCAATGACAACAACCTTTGTTCCTTTTGAAGAATTCAAAAAGTTGGAATTCCGGATCGCAGAGATTATTGCCGCTTCGGCTCATCCCAACGCGGATAAATTGGTGGTGCTGAAGCTGCGCGTCGGCGACCGGGAAAAACAAATTGTGGCTGGTATCCGATTGCATTATCCACCGGAAACATTGGTCGGAAAAAAGATCGTGATTGTCGACAATCTGGAGCCGGCAGTGATTCGCGGTGAAAGTTCGGAAGGGATGCTTCTGGCCGCCAGTGAGGGCGAGGCGCTGACCCTCGTGGTTCCCGAAAAAGATATTCCCTCCGGGGCGAAAGTAAAATGATTCTTTACGAAGCAGTATTTCGTGCCTTAAACAAAGGCAAAGTGAAATATCTGATTGTCGGGGGAGTTGCCTCCATTTTGCATGGCGCTGACCGATTTACATTCGATCTGGATATTGTCTCGGATTTAACCCCGTC
Source organism: Candidatus Omnitrophota bacterium (assembly GCA_016214265.1). Classification (GTDB taxonomy): domain Bacteria; phylum Omnitrophota; class Omnitrophia; order Omnitrophales; family JACROU01; genus JACROU01. The sequence continues at coordinate 4,083 of JACROU010000042.1, read as the reverse complement.
AAACATTCGAAAATTATTTCGCACTCTCGATAAAATCGGCTATTACCCAAGAGTGCCAGTAACGGTGGAAGATTTTTCCGATCCCCAAAAAAGAAAAGAATGGAAAGCGAAGAAAAATATGAAGGCATTCAGTTTTGTTGCTGCTCATCCGCCGTTTGACATTGTAGATATTGTGCTGGAGGATGGGTTTCCGTTTGAAAAGATTTCCAGAAATGCCACAAGAATGGTTTTATTTCAGAATGTTTCAGCCAGAGTGATTTCAAGGGATGATTTGCTTAAAATGAAATTGAAAGCGGGCAGAGATAAAGATCAGGCCGACATCGCGTTCTTGAAAGAAGTAAAGAAAATCGAAAGAAGAGGCGCAAAATGAGCAAAAAACTTCGTGCGAGGGAACCTGAAGGCCAGTCTTACGGCATTTCCCGCGATCAAATACTTTATAGCTTGAAGTTGACCCCAGCACAAAGACTAAAGAGGCTGGATGCCGCAAGAAATTTTTATTATGCGGTGACGAAAAAGAAAACCCGCAAGATTCACGAAGACTTGCGGAGAAAAGATTCCTGATTATATGCCCGCATTACCGGTGATGATTGTGACGCTTTGCGTCTTCGCGCTGGCCTACCGTTATTACAGTGCTTTTCTCGCCACCAAAGTTTTTGTGCTGAACGCCGAGGCCGAAACCCCTGCCTTTACCTGCCGTGACGGACAAAATTTTCATCCGATGTCGAAATGGGTTTTGTTCGGACATCATTTTGCCGCCATTTCGGGCGCGGGGCCGCTGATCGGTCCGGTGCTGGCCGCTCAATTTGGATTTTTGCCGGGACTGATTTGGATTGTTGTCGGGGTGGTGCTGGGTGGCGCGGTTCAGGATTTCGTGATTCTCGTCGCCTCGACGCGCCGCGGCGGACAATCGCTGGCTGAAATTGCGCGCGCCGAAATCGGACGTCCGGCCGGACTGGCCTGTGCCATCGCCATTCTTTTTATCGTGATCGTTGCGCTCGCCGGACTCGGATTCGTAGTCGTGAACGCGCTCGCGGAAAGTTCGTGGGGAACGTTTACCATCGCCGCGAGCATTCCGATCGCGATGGCGATGGGCACATACATTTTCGCGATGAATCAGGGCTCGCACAAATCGGTGAAAATCGGAACGATTTTTGGCGTGACCGCACTTCTGGCCGTGGTTATTCTCGGAAAATTTATTCCGGAAACACCATGGCTCAATCACATTTTCCTTCTCGATAAAAAACAAATCATCATCGCGATGGCGATTTACGGATTTTTCGCTTCCGTGCTGCCCGTGTGGCTACTCCTTGCGCCACGCGATTATTTGAGCTCGTACATGAAACTCGGCGTGGTGGCGCTCCTCGTCGCCGGTGTGGTGATCGTCAATCCTCAACTTCATTTTCCGGCAGTCACCGCGTTCATTCACGGCGGCGGACCGATTGTGCCGGGAAAAGTCTGGCCATTTTGTTTTATCACGATTATGTGCGGCGCGATTTCAGGATTTCACGCGCTGGTGGCTTCCGGCACGACACCGAAAATGCTCTCGAACGAATGTCACGCGCGCCCGATCGGATATGGCTGCATGCTGCTCGAAGCCCTTGTTGCCGTTGTCTGTCTCATCGCGGCCTGCGCGCTTCATCCGGGGGATTATTACGCGATCAATGTCAGTCCGAAAATTTATGAAGGACTCACCGCAACGCTTGGCCTTCATCCCGTGAATCTCGTCGAACTGACGCGGCAAGTGGGCGAGCAAACGCTCGTCGGTAGAACCGGCGGAGCGGTGTCGCTTGCGGTTGGCATGGCGCAAATTTTTAGCGCAATCCCCGGCCTCGCGGGCCTCATGAAATATTGGTATCACTTCGCGATTATGTTCGAGGCGCTTTTTATTCTGACGACGATTGACGCCGGAACCCGCATCGCGCGATTTATTCTTCAGGAATTTTTGGGCCGTGCCTACGCGCCGTTCAAGCGCGCCGACTGGCTGCCGGGAAATATTCTGGCCAGCGCGGTCGTGGTGCTCGGATGGGGCTATCTGATTTGGAATTCGTCGATCTCGACGATTTGGCCGATGTTCGGTATCGCCAATCAGTTGCTGGCCGCCATCGCGCTTGCGATCGGAAGCACGATTTTGATCGAAATGGGCAAAGCCAAATATGTTTGGGTGACCATTATTCCGATGGCGTTTGTGACGGTCACCACCATCACCGCTGCCGCCGAAATGATCATTTACCGCTACTGGCCCAAATCCGCCACTCCGCTTGTGGTGAATATCAACATTGCGCTCATTTTTGTGATGATCACTTGTTCGGTCGTGATTTTTGCCGGGGCCATCAAAAAATGGATTCGGCTGTCATATCCTCTTATCCCGCAAGAGGTTACGGCATCAAAAAAATAGTCACAACCATTTGAAATTGTTGGTCTTAGATGTTACATTTCCTCCATGTTTCGTAAGGTCATTGCATTCGTATTAACACTCACTTTCCTGGTTCAATCCGTAGGATTATCCCAGATTCAGCCGCTTGAACTACGAGCGGCGCAGTCTGTTCAAATTGAGATCCCCAAAGAGTTTGGGGAAATCGTTAGCTCTCCGCTTGCCTCCTCGAAATCTAACGTCATCATTCACATCCAGGACGCGCACGGAAGTTATGAGGCGCAGAAAAATATTGAGAAGATTATCCGCCATCTTTCGGATCATTACGGCATTAAAACGCTTTTCCTGGAAGGCGGCGCCGGCAAACTGGCTCCGGAACAATTTCATTTTTTTGATGATCGAAAACTGGATTTGAAAGTCGCGGACTTGTTGATGCAGCGCGGAGCTTTTACCGGAGCGGAAAATTTTCTTCTATCCGGAAAAGCGGAAGGTTACGGCATCGAAGACGTTTCTTTTTACCGCAATAACTTCACACTTTTCGAAAGCGCTGTGAATGCCCGTGCTCAGGCGGATCTCGAACTTAAAAAATTAAAAGCCGAGACTCAAAATCAAACCAACCAGATTTTTTCTAAAGACGCCCGGGACTTCGTGAAAGCTTGGGAGCTTCATCAATCCGAAAATTCCGACTGGATGCGTTATTTATCCGTGCTCGACAATGCCGCGCAAAAACATCTGAAACTTGATTTTCGAAATCCCGAAAACCAAATCGAATTCCCGATGCTCGTCCGATATTTCAATTTGAAAGAACGCAATGTGGAGAAAGTCGACGGTGAACGTCAGGCATTTCTTGAGTTTTTGAAAGGGAAAATCAACCCAAGTCTTCACGAGAGACTCTCTTGTTTTGAGGAGTCGAAAACCAATCCGCGATTTCTTTTCGAAGAGCTTCAAGAGGAGCTTTCAAAAAAACAAATCAAACTGCCGGAGTTTCCAAACTTTTTCCGTTATGTCGGGAACCGGATGCTGCAATCCGAACTTTCCTCAAAAGAATTATTTGCGGAGATGACGCGGCTTGCCGATCGAATCCTTGCGACGCTCGCGAAAACTCCGGACGAGCGAGCGCTTATCCAAAAAATCCGCGAGCGTATTTTGCTCGAAAAACTCGCCCATCTTGAGCTCACGCGCGAGGAATGGAAGGCTTTGTTGTCATTCCCGCTCCGGATCGGTGTCCGGGGTAAACTCCAGCGGGAATCCAGTGTCTTTTCAACTGCTCTCAACTTCTACCGCGCCGCCGAAGCGCGTGAAGGCGCATTCATGAAAAATATCGCGGCGATCACGAAACAAAACAAAATCCACCGCGCGATTGTGGTCACCGGAGGATTTCACACCGAAGGCCTTGAGGCCCAACTGAAACAGCAGGGCTATTCGTTTGTCACCATCTGCCCTGATTTCAAAGACACTGAAAACTCCCGGAAAAATTATCTGAGAGCCATGCTTCCTGAAACATCCCAACTCGTCCGCGAGCTTTTACTGAACACGCCCGGAACGTTCGAGACTCTTGTGCCGCCGCGCTGGTCCTCGGTTTATCGCGCGGAAAAAGCCGCCGCCATCCGCGAAGTTTCTGCCGAAATTCACTCCGCCGCCGCGAGTTTGGGGGCGGAAAATCCGTGGGGCATTCAGGATTTCTATGAAATGAGAATGCGAATTCATCAGGC
>JACROU010000015.1 GCA_016214265.1 Candidatus Omnitrophota bacterium | reverse complement strand
TGGTGGTATTCTTTTTCTTGGCATGGGAGTATCTCCTTTGGTTTTGGCCGCTTGCTACGGCTGGGTTTGAGTTGCTTACCAAAGAATACCTCATGCCCTTATTTTTATAAACTGAATTTACAGAAATTATAAGACAAAACCCCAGCCATAATGACCAGTGAAGGTTCCTTTTTAAATATTAATATTATTTACTACACTTTGAAATAAATATTTATCAGCTCTGCGACAAACTTCGTCTTGCCGCCGATATGCCAGTCGGTATTGCGCTCCGGATCAAGCCGCGACTTGTAGTCGTAAATCGTAAAGACAAGACCGTTGATCCTACCAACCCATTCGGCCTTGATTTTGCCGTCCGGCGAAGCGCCAAGCTGAGACCCGCCGAGCACCCGGACGATGTCATCGTACCGCGTGCCTTCCGGCAAATAGCCCTGACAGCCGGTGCCGTCATGTGCCACACCGCCCATTTCAACCTTCAAATCAAGTTCGGCTTTGACTCTCATTAGTGTCCTTTCTCTTGCCCCAGCCGGACTTCCATCTGGCAACTGCACCGGCCACGATCGCATCAACGGCTTTTTGATCACCGATATTCTTCAACACGTCTACCAACTCCTGCTTATTTAGAACTCGAAAGTTTTTAACCCCGCGCTCCTTAGCCGCCAGCATAAACTCATTACGCGAAGCTCCGGCATGCATAACAATGCCCTCTTTCGGAGATGGCGCGCTTTCAACCGAAACCTTTTTATCTCCTACCACCTTTTGCTTCTTAGCTTTTTGCTTCATTGTTACTACCTCCTCAAGTTTGCAGTACTGGATTTTTAATCGTTTTTAACGCCTGCTTTTTCGCTTCCGAATACAGGCCATTAATAAACGTGATCCTGCCGTCATCACCTTTAAACGCCCATGCACCTTTGCCAGACGGCCGTTTGCCATGAGTAAAAATGTACTGATTAACTCCGCTGATTTCTTTTCTCATAGCACCGACTCCTGCAACTTACCGGTCACGACATTCAGCATCTGAAAGTGCATCACGCCGCCTTCCTTCCACTGCTGTTCGATCGTGATCGACCATTTGCCCAGCGGCATGACCCGTTGAATCTCCCGCAAGCGTAGCTTGGCGGCCGGAAGATAATCCTGCATCCGGCCGGTTACCGAAATGTTTTCGACGTACGTTTCATCGCCACCGTTTCTAACACTGATATACCGCGTTTTTTTTGCCGTCATATTTTCCTTAACCATAAAATCTTCCTCCTTTCGAGGGGAGTAGGCCATAAAGTTTAATAGTTGGCAAGGCCTTTGTTCAGAAATCTACCCGCACCCCGGCCTTACCGCCGACACCTTTGCGGTCGTCGGATTCCGCGAAACCATACCCCTCGACAAAAGGATGAATTTCCAGCCCGGATTTCTTCTCTTCGCGCTTCTGATCAATCGTCACCTGCGCGCCCGGCTGGGCAATAATATGTGTCTCCTGCTTCGTTGTCTGGGTCGGCATAAAGAAAGCCTTATAAATCGTCAACCCGATAAGCCCGATCGCCGCGATCCCGATCGCGTATCGCGCGGTCTTGACCCACGGCAAAAACTGCGTAAAGCTCCCTAAAAATTTAAGAAAACTGAATTTCTCTCCATCTGCCATATCGCACCTCAATTCTTTTTTCCGAACAAACACCCAGCCTTGATATCGGTTTTAAGTTCGTCTATCGCCTTAATGATTCGGTCATTTTCTTTCTCGATAAACCGGCTCTGTATATCAAACTCCGCCTTCGACACATAAAGACTTCTCGGCATGTGAATCTCGTCATTCGCCAGATGATGAAACAGCTTCTCATCAATGCGAGTCACTTGCGCCATGATCACCCCGAGCATAAAGAGTGCGATCGTCACTAAAACCGGCGTAATATATTTTGTCCAGCCACCGTTCTGCATAATCACTTTTCCCTTTTAAACGCTTCCAATATTTCCTCGTTCTGCTTAGCGACATCCACCAAGACCTGCCCGACTTTATAAAGCATACGCTCACGCCGATCCGCAAGCTCAACCGGCAAGAACCCTAATGCCTGCTCGCTCTCAACTGCGCAGATACTGCAATACTTGGTGATTGGAACTGTGAGTTCTTGATTAACCTTATAATGCGTGATCACGCAACTGTGGCACGTGCGAGCATACTTACAATTTTTCCAGCACCCGGTATATTCCTTGTCAATATTAAGAAAGATTCCCCGAATAAACGGCCGTTCCTGAAAGATATTGCCGAGCTTGAATATCCGTGAGCTGGCCGCACGATGACAGGGATAAACGTCACCGTTATCCAATATCGCTATATACGTCTTACCCGCCTGACAGTATTCCTTCTCCGGCGGCGTCTCATCATTAACGATCTTGAGCGGTTTATCGATAAACGCTATCTCAAGCGGCAACCCCTGACGTTTGCAGTATCTTCGGTAATGATAAATCTGCGCCAGCTGATAACGGTATTGCTCAACCGCTTCTTCTGTCCAATCTTCCTCCATGACAGCGTGGTGCATAATCTTCGTAATCCCAAGCTCATGCAAATACTGAACGTTGATCGCCAGCCGCCCGACTGTCTTGGGCGTGAACGTCATACGCACGCTCATATCCGGCTTAATCGCCAAAATACTTTTTATGTTCTCAACGATCCGCTTATAGTCGCCATGGCGGTATTCGGTATGCGTGATCTCATCGCCGTCACAGCTGACCTGAACCGCCATGCCCAGCTCGGCGAACTTCTTGAACACGCCCTCGTCAAAATACATTCCGTTGGTCGATATCGAAAAGGTCGATGTGTGTCGCCCCTCTTTATCCGGCGGCCACAGTTCCCGTGCGTATTGAGCAAGCTCAATCACCGTCTGCGGATAAAGTAACGGCTCACCACCAAAGAACGTAATCTGCAACCCCTGCGGGCTTAACTCCTTCATTCGAGCGAGAATCTTTTTGCCCTGTTCAACCGAAAGTACCGCCCCAGTCTTTGGATGAAAACAATAATCGCAATGCATATTGCACTGCTCAGTAATAAACAAATCGATGCTTTTGATTTCGTCTTTGGTCTTACCGCCTACCACTTCCTCGTTAGACATTAACCGCCTCCTTCTTTTCTTTTTCCAACTGGATATATTTATCAATGACCTTCGCCATCACCTTGTTCATGGCGCAATACCCCGGCTCCGGCTTAAACATGTCGCCCATATGCTCAAGATTCAGCCCCAAGCATTTATTCCGAGGACACCGTTTATACAATTCGCAACCCTCACAGAACCTACCGAGAAACTTTTCCCGATCTGCGTCAATCTCCCAGACATACTCAAGTTTTGAGTAATCAATCCCCTCATACACTGATCCGAGTTTGTTATGCCTGCAGATATACATGTTGTCGCATTGCCAAATGCCACCCTCGGTATCAATAAAAAGACGCTCAAGACCAGTCCGGCAAAAGTGAAACTCTCGAACCTGCGCCTTTAACCCGAACTCCCGCACGTATGCGTTGCTGTGAAGCGCCGGATTTAATGTCTGAAACATCTCGGCGTCCCGCTCATGCTCAATGAGCAACTCAAAATACTGATCTGCGAACCTCTCCAAATCCTCCGGGCTGTGGTCGTGCCTTGTGGCGAGGTCAATCGTGATATTGCGTGAAATATTCTTGGCGATAAAATCAAAATCCTCTTTGAGTTTCCCATACTCCACAACCATAAAATTCACGTTATGGTTCGGGTTCTCCCTGACCAACTTCAACATCCAGCCTTCAGCCTGCGCCTTTCCCTGAGGCCCGCCGTATTTCTCATAGCAATTGCCAAACGACCACGTGATTCCGATGTTGCGGTGCTTTGAGAAAAACTCATACATGCGCTCATTCACCAAGGCGCCGTTGGTGTTCATATGAAAGAGCATCTGCGGATACTTCTCCATCACATGCTGAATAACCTCGAAATTAACCGTTGGCTCACCGCCCCAAAAATAAATAGTGAACTTAGGTGCGAGCTTGAGCCTTGAGAAACAAAAATCCAATATGTCATCCGCTGTCCGCTTGGACATCTTCACAGGCCCGAGCGTTGACATCTTATTGCGCTCAAACAATCCCCTGCGGTAGCAAAACGAACAATTGGCGTTGCAGGCGTGCGTCAAATACAGATACACTGACTTGTAAATTGGAATCCTCATACTCGCCTCGCCCCCTTGTGATATAGAACATCAACTCCGATCTCAATCGCTTTCTTTGCGATATATTCATACGTCGCAGTCTCAATCCGATTCGCCCAACAATGATTTGATGCTGGCTTTAACGGATTGCCGGTAACGGTGTAATTCTCCGCCAAACACATTGCCCTTGGACAACACCGGATATCGCCGTCAAAACAAACCGCGCACTCACGACAATGCTCATACAGCTCATCAATCCAATCCCCCATCTTCTTGAAAAAAAACGCCGTATCGTTAAACCCGTTCCGCACATCGCCAATCTTAAACTCCGGATAATTAGCGAAGAAATCACAGGGATAAATCTCGCCTTTATTGTTAACAGCGAGATATAAATATCCGCACCCGCAAAAAGTCGGCGGCACGTCTTTGAGCGGCATTCCTTTCATCTTTCGGTAAATGTTATTCTTCAATGCTATATCCCACTGGCTCCTGCCAAACTTCGGCTGGCCACTAAAATAAACGTAATCCGCTATGCGACGAAACAGATCCTTGAACTGCTCGTTCTTATTCCTGACCATATCCCAATGCCGGGCAGATGATACCCGCACGATCGGCACACCGTATTCATATAACCGAATAATCTCCTTATAAATCCCCGGACGCTCTGGATCATCAACCACATAATGCACATCCCCGCCGTTGGCTTTCACCAAATCGAGCACTGCTGTGGCTTTATCCAAATAACCATCACCGAGAACACTGCGTAACGCTGATATACTGACGCTCAAATTCAAATGATACTTGTGCCGCAACACCCAATCCCTGACATCTTTATTCTCTAAAAGCACAAGGCCGTTCGTGGTGACAACATAACGATACATGCAATAGGTATCGCAAAGATATTGAACCATCGGGAAATTCAAAAACGGTTCACCGCCAAAAATGCTGAACTTAATCTTGCGTTCATTGAACGTCCGGGAAACCCAGTCCATAGTTGAATCGATGACATCCTGCGTGATCGCTGTATCTTTTTGCCTGAACTCTTTAGGCTGGTAACAATAGGCGCACCGCAGATTGCAGTCCTGCGTCATGAGAAAATACACTGTGGTGTATTCCTGCTTGCCGCCCGTTATCGAGTCAATATCAAACATCCCCTCGTCTTTATACCGCTTGATAACATCCCTGCACTGTAACGGCAGGTCACCGGCCGCCTTGCTGTTCTTAAGTTCAAATACCGCCATCGATCCTCCAAATCAATTTGCTGAGTCCCGTCTCAATTTCCAAGTTTGAGATATTGCCATTCTCTCCCTCAACCCCAAGCTCTTGGTACACCTGACACAAAACATCCACAAAAAACTGAACGCTCATAAATCGTTTATGCGTGAAACACTGAACGGTTAAATCATTAAGGTTGTTTTTACTGAAATGAATAAGCTCACTCACGGTGTTCTCATTTTCAATTAAGGCCGCCTTGAATGACGCTTTGTCCGCTTTTTCCTGATCTTGCAACATATCAATCACCATGAATAAGGGTTACATTTACAATTCCACGCCGTATGATCATGCCCGCCCGAATACTCGCACGATCCCCAATTCGAACCCGGCGGTGTATACACGCACCAGTCCCAAGGTACATACCCGTCCCACGCCGCCGGAGGATTCGCCGACTTATAAGGATGCCCTGCGCTTGACGGCAGATTAATGCTTGCGCAATCCCAGTAATGATTTATGGAATGGGAGCATTCCGAATATTTATGGTCATCGCACGCCACGCCCGCATGTGAGCAACTCGTGTAATGGTATCCGCAATCTGCGCAATACTGACATTGTTCGGTTTCACAAATGCACCCCATCATTAAGGCTTGCACCTTCTGCATCATCTGACGGAAGTGAATTCCCCTGACCTCAGTCGAAAGCGCCGTAATCGTAGGATCCGTAAAATCCATACAACCGGAACTGTCCTGCGGGCAGTATCCAGACGTGCCTCTGCCGGATTTGCACGCCGCAAGCTCTGTCCTTAACTCATCAACATGAACCTTCCTTATCTCCGTAACCAACGCCGTGATTGTCGGGTTCGTAAAAGACGACTGCGAGAATCCACGCCGCACAAACTCTCCGTTCAAAAATGACCGCAACTCGTCAATATGAACCTT
>JACROU010000033.1 GCA_016214265.1 Candidatus Omnitrophota bacterium | reverse complement strand
GGGAATCCAGAAATTAGGTGCCAGGTTCGTGAACCTGGCACCTAATACGATTAGATTCAGGTCACCCTTTCTGTAAAATTCCCGCTTTTTCTAAAATTTTCGGCACCACGTGCGACCAGCCGATGGGCATAATATGAATCCCTTGAACCAGCGGTTTTAAATCGCGGATAATGTTCGCGGTAATCTCAACGCAGGCGGCTTCCTTGTCCGAAGCTTTTTCCATTTCGTTGATAATCGCTTCGGGAACATGAATGCCGGGAACTTTTTCGTTCATGTACCGGGCCATTTTGGCGCTTTTCACGGGAATAATTCCGGCAAGAATGGGTTTTTTGAATTCGCGTACTTTCGCGGCGAACGTTTCGAAGCGGCTCACTTCGTACACGGCCTGCGTCTGAAAAAAATCCGCGCCCGCTTCCACTTTCGCTTTGAATTTTGAAATCTCCACATCCAAATCCGAAGCTCCGGGATTGGCGGCGGCCGCGATAAAAAATTCCGCTTTGCCTTCTAATTTATTTCCGCCCAGATCTTCGCCAGTACCCAGTTTACGCGCCGCGCGAATCAGACCGATCAAGTCGAGGTCGTACACACCTTTGGTGTCGGGATGATCGCCCACGTTTGGCGGATCGCCGGAAAGCGTCAAAATATTCCGGATGCCGAGAAGCGACGCGCCCAGCAAATCGGATTGCAGCGCCAGACGATTCCGGTCGCGCACGGTCAGCTGATAAATCGGTTCGATCCCCTCGCGAAGCAAGAGATACGCGGTAACCAGCGACGTAGCCCGCATAATCGCGCGCTGATTGTCGGTGACATTAATCGCGTCGACCACGGCGCCGAGCTCGCGCGCTTCTTTCATCAATTCGGTGGTGTCGGTTCCCTTCGGCGGCGCGACTTCGGACGTGACGACGAATTGATTCTTCGATAATTTTTCTTTCAGTTTACTCGTCATCACCAAACTCTCCTTTTTGCCAGAGATACGCCTGCACCACATTTTTCATGAGCATCGTCACGGTGAGCGGCCCCACGCCTCCCGGGACGGGCGTGATAAACGCCGCGCGCTTTTTTGCGCCTTCAAAATCCACATCGCCGACGGTTTTTCCGTCGACGCGATTGATACCGACATCGATGACGACCGCGCCTTCGCGAACCCATTCTCCGGGAATCATGTTGGGTTTTCCGACCGCGACAATCAACACTTCCGCACGGCGCACGTGATCTTCCAACTTTCCGGCTTTTGCCGTACCGGTATGACAAATTGTGATCGTCGCGCGATGTTCGAGCAAGAGAAACGCGGCCGGACGGCCCACGATTTTGCTCTGCCCCACCAGCACCACTTCTTTACCAAAAAGATTAATTCCCGTTGATTCCGCGAGGCGAACCGCCGCGATCGCCGTGCAGGGCGCCACTTTCGCCGTTTGCAGCACCAACCGGCCCATGTTGTCGACGTGAACGCCTTCCGCGTCTTTGTGCGAATCCACGGCCGAAAGGATGTGATTGCCCCGAATATGCGCGGGCATCGGCATTTGAATGATAATGGCGTGAATTTTCGGATCTTGATTCAACTGGCGCACTTTTTTAATCACGTCCGCTTCCGTCGACTTTTCATCCATCAGAACAAATTCGTACTGAATCCCCAGACTTTCTGCGGTGTCTTTTTGCTTTTTCACGTACAGCTCGCTGGCACTCTGCGCGCCAACCTGGAGCGCCACCAGTTTTGGCGACTCGCCGTATTTGGATTTGATTTCCGCCAGCTTGGTTTTTATTTCTTCCTGAACTTGCTTGGCAATTTCCGCTCCTTTTAAAAGCTGCGCTTCTTTAACCATGGCTCACCGTTTTAAATTCGCTGTTGATATGATTGAGTTCTTGTTCCAACACTTTTTTCTTTTCAGCGTCTTCCAGATATTTCAAATTAATTTCGCAGGTCGAGACGGCTCCTTCGAACGCGCCGCGCAGCAAACTGCGGCTGACATTCAAATCATTTTTCACGGAACCCGAAGCCAGCGGCTCCAGATCATCGTTCACCCGAAGCGCCATCACGAGAAGAAACGCGAGGGCAGCCTGACATTGAAACGCCTCGGCCAGAGCTTGATCCATCAGAATGCGCGCCGCCCGTTTTTTTCCATCGGTGTCCGCCGCACGCTGAACATCGTAGCAGCTGGCGACCTTCGAAAAAACGGCCGGATCCTCGTCCACCACTTCCGCGATTTGAGGCACCAGTTTCTCGAGCGCCTGCGTCAGTTTGGCGAGAAGATTTTTGTCATGATCCGTCTTCTGCCGGCGCACGCTAAACCGGGCGACCATCAAGGAAAGTGAAGCTCCCAAGGCCCCGCCCAGCGCCGCGGCACTTCCCCCGCCGGGAATCGCGTTATCACTGCCTAATTCTGTTAAATATTTCCGAACGGTTTGATCTTGAAATTTGGTCATAAAAGGGTCTCCCTGAGTACGCGCGGGCGACCACCAGGGTCGCCCCTACGGGTGCAGAAAAGGCCAAGAGTATAGCCGAATTACGGGCTGTGTTAAACTTTATTGTAGAGAGGGGAGGGATACCCGATGATGGAAAAAATCGCGATTCTAATCGGCATTATTTCCGTCGTAACTGCTTGCTACACCTCCGCTTTGATCGGTTGGGTAATTTTGGGAGTTGCTGCCACAAGCCTACTAGTGACCTATTTTATTTTTCGCATCCGCCGGTGGAAAAACATTCCGGAATTGTCCCCAGAAGCCAATAAGCGACTTCGAAAATACGGGCATCTTTATAATATTCCGTCTGAAGATGATGATATTAGCGATACAACAGACATCATTGCCTGGGCTGGCGTTATCCTGGCCGTCATCGGCTGCTTCAAAGCGTTCTGGTGGGGCATTGCTGTCGGCGTTGCCAATTACGCAATCATGGAATATCTGTCCGGCAGTTTCAGCTGGAGTAAGCATATTCTGGAATACCGAGACCTGACCGCTCATGAGGAAATTTTGAATTACCTGGAGCGAAAACGGGAGGAAGAACAGGAAAAACGGGACGCCGCAGCGCGCGAACACCAGAAAGCAGCTTGACGGTAAATATGATATGATCCCGGTATGTTAGTCAGCGTAATCATTCCAACCTATAACCGCAAGGAGCTTGTGCGGCGGGCGATTCAATCGGTTTTGAACCAGACGTTTAAAAAATACGCCCTCATTGTGGTCGATGACGGGTCCACCGATCAAACCGATAAAATCCTGAAAGAATTCAAAGGCGCGAAGATTCATTTCTACCGTCAGGACCGTAAAGGTGTCAGCGCGGCACGGAATCGGGGGATTCGCGAGTCGCGCGGAGAACTGATCGCCTTCCTGGACTCCGACGATGTGTGGCATCCCAAAAAACTGGAGGTTCAAGTCGACTTCTTCCGCAAAAATCCGACGGCCATGATCGCGCAAACCGAAGAAGAGTGGATTCGAGACGGCCGGCCGGCGAATCCGATGAAAAAGCACAAAAAATATTCGGGTGATATTTTTCGCGCCTCCCTGCCCCTGTGCATTGTCAGCCCCTCGGCCGTCATGATGCGCCGCGAATTGTTCGACAAAGTCGGCTATTTCGACGACCGCCTCAGCGCCTGCGAAGATTACGACATGTGGCTACGCGTCGCCGCCCGCTATCCGATCTATTTGATCGAGGGTCGACTAACGATAAAATATGGCGGCCACGCTGATCAGCTTTCCCGGACTGTTCCCTCGCTCGACAAATACCGGATTCAATCGATGTTGAAATTGCTCGATTCGAAAATTCTGACTCCCGAGCAGCGAAAATGGACTATCGAAGAACTGAAATACAAAGCCAAAATTTACGGCGAAGGCTGTATCAAGCACGGACGGGAAGAAGAAGGAAAGAAAATCCTTGAATCTGTTTTATCCCTCTAAAATTTTTATTACGGAAGAATCCTGCGCCGACAAACACGCGCTTCGCATGCTGGCGCGGATGCCGAATGTGCCCGTCGAAATTATTCCGGACGAGAAATCCGTGATTCGCCAGACTTTCGGTCAGGAAGACGCGTTCACGATTGGGAAGCGGATGGTGCTCCTCACCCGCCACCGGGGGAAATTTTTCAAGCCCTGCCCGTCGGTGAAAGAATATGTCTGCTGCAATTATCAAATTTTTCATCTGGCCGTCGGTTGCAATTTCGACTGCACGTACTGCATTCTACAGGCTTATCTGAATAATCCCATTCTCACGTTTTACACCAACCTGGATGAGGCGCTAGCCGAACTCGAATCAATTCTTGGTTCACGCCCCGATCAACAATTTCGCATCGGGACCGGCGAGCTTACCGATTCCCTGTCGACGGATCATTTGACCGGATTCTCGGAAGTGCTGATTCCTTTTTTCAAGCGGATACAGAACGCCACGCTCGAATTCAAAACCAAATCAAACAACATTTCGAATTTGCTCACGCACGATCCGGCCGGAAAAATCATCGTGGGCTGGTCGTTCAACACCGAAAAAGTATATCGTGAGGAGGAACACAAAACGGCCTCCCTCACGGAACGCCTTGAGGCGGCCAAGCAGGTGCTTGCGGCGGGATATAAAGTCAGTTTTCATTTCGACCCGATTATCCATTACGAAGGCTGGGAACAGGATTATTATGCCGCCATTGACCGGATTTTTGATACGATCCCGAGCGAAAAAATCACGTTTATCAGCCTGGGCGCCTTGCGGTTTATGCCCAAATTAAAAGAAGTGGTCAAAGAAAGATTCCCGAAGTCGAAAATTGTGTACGGCGAATTTGTGCGGGGACTTGTCGAAAAATTTTCCGTCGAACATTGGTCTCCGGCTCAAATTAAACTTTCTGTCGCTGTTTAACACGCTGAATTCCTTGCAACACAAGTGATTCAGCCATTTTGCAAAAGGTCAGTTAAAAAGATAAAAAAATGGACCCCCGCCTCCGCGGGGGTGAGTGGGTCGGAAAACCCCCGACCCCTCAGGTAATTTATGCTCGCATTAAAAAAGGTTGAACGCCCCAGAGAGCTGACGTGGTTTCACGCCGGCTCGATGCTCTACGGCGATTGGGGCACCAGCAAGGCTTACGTTCTTGGTATCGCGTTCGCGCTGATCGGGCACGCGTCCTGGTTTTTTCTGGGGCTCATGTCAGTGCTCACCGCAGTGATCGGCGTTTGCTACATGATCGTCTGCCGCATTTTCCCTGACGGCGGCGGCGTCTACTCTTCCGTTAAACATCAGTCCCGATCGCTCGCCGTGGTCGGCGCGCTGCTCCTTGTCGCCGATTATGTCATCACGGCCGCTTTAAGCGCCGTGGACGCTTTCCACTATCTTGGCGTTCCGCATCCGGAAATTTGGGCCATCGGCTCCATCATTTTGATTGGCGGTCTTAATTGGATCGGCCCCACCAAAGGTGGCGGCATCGCGGTTGTGATCGCCATTTTGGCATCTTTGTCTGCCACTATTTTAATGTTCTTTACTCTCCCCAGCCTCCCGCATGTGAACCTAGTTTGGCCCGAAAACAATTGGACCCTCAATTGGACCCATTTTACGGTGCTCGTCCTTGCCCTTTCTGGCGTTGAAGCGATCGCCAACATGACCGGCATCATGAAGCCGCCGGTGGAACGAACCTCAAAGCGCGCGATTTTGCCCGTCCTGCTGGAAGTCTCCATCCTCACCTTTTTGCTTGGTCTCGCGATGAACGCGATTCCGGGATTGACCGATCACACGGAAGACATGCTCCGCGCCATCGGGAACCATTACGTTGGCGGGTGGTACGGCCAACTCATTTCGATCATTTTTGGATTTTTACTTTTGTCCGCGACCAACACCGCTGTGGGTGCGCTGGTCAGCATTCAATATTCCATGGCAAAAGACCGGGAGCTGCCGGATATGTTTGCCCGTTTGAATCGCTACGGCATGCCAAAGTTGGCACTCTTCGTCGCTGTTTTAGTTCCGGTTCTTGTATTGATTTTGCAGCATGATGTTTTGCATTTAGCCGCGCTCTACGCCATCGGCGTTGTGGGCGCCATTACGCTGAACCTGGGGGCCTGCGCCACCAATTTCAAAATCGCCCTGAAAAAGCGCGAGCGGGCTCTCCTCTTTGTCGCCACCGCGATTCTCTTTTTAATCGAAATCACGATCGCGACACAAAAACATCAGGCCCTGATGTTCGCGCTGACGGTGTTGGGTGTGGGACTGACTCTCCGGTTCGCGGCGAAAAAAGTCATTCGCCTGCCGCTCCCCGAGGAAGTGCTGGCGGTTAACGTGCTGACCGTGTCCGAGGCAAAAGAAATCGCGCCACTCTATCAGAGTTCCTCGATGGTGGCGCTGAAAACATTAAACACCTATTTGTTGGAAGAAGCCGCCCTGCGCATGAAAGCGCGCGGAGAAAATTCAATATATCTGACTTATGTGGAAGAAAGCCCTCCGGCTCCGTCGGGCGAACTGCCTACTGAAGTGGAACCTTCAACAGAATCTGTAGAACTGCTCGGCAAGGCTCAAAAGCTCATGGAAGCCAAAGGTCTTACCGCCGTTCCTATCTGGCGGCTGGGTGAAGATCCGGGAAAACTCATCGCCGATGCCGCGCGCGAGCTCGGCGTAACCACGGTCATGATCGGCACCACAAAACGCAGCATGCTGGTCAGCATGCTCCGCGGCGACGTCCTGAGAACCTTGAACAGCCACCTGCCTTCCGACTGCCATCTCATCATCAGCGGGTAAAAGGTTCCTGGAACCTAAGTGCCACGTTGCTTATTCCTTCGCGAGGTTCAAGACTTGCTCGGTGCGGGAGCGGTTGCGGTAGATTGTGACGCCTTTGCAGCCCAATCGATAGGCCAAGAGATACACTTTCTTCACCTCTTCTTTCGTAGACGCCTCCGGCAAATTCACCGTTTTGGATACCGCGTTGTCGGTGAATTTCTGAAATGCCGCCTGCATGCGGATGTGATCTTCCGGAGCCAGATCAAAACTGGTGACGAAAATTTTCTGTACCGCTTTCGGGACGGACTTCAAACCGTAGCAGGATCCGCGAGTCGCGATTTCCTTCATGAGCAATTTCGAATAAAATTTTCCGGTTTTGGCCGCGCGTTCAAAATACGGATTCACTTCCAATAATTTGCTGCCTTCCAATATATTCCGCCAAAACGAAATGCCGAAAAGCGGCTCGATGCCAGAAGAACATCCCGCGATCACACTCAACGTTCCCGTCGGTGCGATCGTCGTCGTCGTCGCGTTTCGAAGCGCCGCGCCGTCACGGGCGTAAGAACTTCGTTCAAAATTCGGAAACGCGCCACGCTCCTGGGCCAATTCGCGCGAGGCCCGTTTCGAGCGTTCTTGAATAAATTTCATCACGGTTTCGGCAAATTGAATCGCCTTCGCCGAATTATACGGAATCCCAAGCTGAATCAGAGCATCGGCAAATCCCATCACGCCAAGTCCAATTTTGCGATTGGCCAAAGTCATATTTCGGATCTCGAGTACCGGATAATGATTCACTTCGATCACATCATCGAGAAATCGCAACCCCACGTCCACAAGGCGCGCAAGCCGGTCAAAATCCAAATGGCCGCCCGTCACCAATTTCGCCAAATTAATGGATCCAAGATTGCAGGATTCGTACGCCAGGAGCGGCTGCTCGCCGCAAGGATTAGTACTCTCGAGCTCTCCCAACTCCGGAGTCGGATTATCCGCTTCGATGCGGTCGAGGAACACGAGCCCCGGATCGCCGTTTTCCCACGCACATTCGCAAATCACATCGAACACTTTTTTCGCGGAAATCGTACGCACCGTTTTCTGATTGCGCGGATTGATGAGAGGGTAATTTTTATTGTCGCGCACGGCTTTCATAAACGCGTTCGTCACGCCCACCGAAAGATTGAAATTGGCGAAAGCGCCGCCGCGCTTGGATTGAATGAAATCAAGAATGTCGGGATGGTCGACCCGGAGGATGCCCATGTTAGCACCGCGACGGGCGCCTCCTTGCTTCACCGCTTCCGTCGCCGCGTCGAAAACGCGCATGAATGAAACGGGTCCGGATGAAACGCCGTGCGTCGAGCGCACGACATCGCGCGCGGGCCGAAGATGCGAAAACGAAAATCCGGTGCCACCGCCCGATTGATGAATTAGGGCCGTGTATTTTACCGCGTCAAAAATAGATTCCATGGAATCTTGAACCGGCAGGACAAAACATGCGGCGAGCTGGCCCAGCGGCCCACCCGCGTTCATCAAAGTGGGAGAATTTGGCAGAAACTCAAGACGGCTCATTGCTTCAAAAAAAATCGATTCCCATTCGGCGGCATAATTTTTTGGGCCAAAATGATTTTCGGCAGCGGCCACATGATGCGCCACGCGGCGAAACATCACCTCGGGTGTTTCGATCACCCGGCCGCGCGCGTCTTTTTGCAGATAACGGCGCTTCAGCACTTCGAGAGCATTTGGAGTCAGCTTATTCATACTTCCTCCGGCGGTGTTAAGCCGCTACTACAAGCTTACTTGCCAATACAGAATTCCGCAAAGATAACGTCGAGGAGGTCTTCGGAGTAAATCTCGCCGATCAGCTCTGAGAGCGCTGTGAGTGCAGTTTTGATGTCGAAGGAAAGAAATTCGAGAGATTCTTTTTTGAGGAAAACATTTTTGGCAGACTCCAGCGCTGCGAGAGCATTTTCCAGCGCCGTTTTATGCCTGAGGCGTGTGATCGTGAGGCCTTCCACGTGCACCCGCCCGTCCCAAACCACTTGTGTGAGCCGGCGTTCCAGGTCTGAAAGTCCCAAGCGCATTTTTGCGGAAACACGCACCAACGCGCCATCCTGCCAATTTATTTGTTGCGGTAAATCAGATTTATTCATCACCGAAATCACTTTTTTTCCGCGCACGCGAATAGCGATTTCCTCATCTTCTTTCGTCGCCGCCGCAGAACCGTCCAAGACATGAACAAAAATTTGTCCACGTTCCAAATAATGTTGCGTGCGTTCCATGCTCAGTTTATCGAGCTCATCTTTGTGCGCGCCAAGTCCCGCTGTGTCAACGATGCGAAATAAAACGCCGTCGAGTTCAATCATTTCTTCAAGCGCGTCACGCGTCGTACCGGGAATTTCGGAAACCAGTGCGCGGTCGCGGTCCAAAAGTGCGTTCAAGAGTGAGGATTTTCCCACATTCGGACGGCCCACAATCACGGCCAGCACGCCTTCACGCATGACCTCGCCCTGCTGATAAGACAGAATCAAATTGCGGATTTGTGTTTTTACATCTTCGAGGCGTTTCAACACTTCGTCGCCCGAAAAAACTTCAATATCTTCATCGGGAAAATCGACGAACGCCTCGATGTGCGCGTAGACCTTCATCAAATCTTCGCGGAGTTTTTGAATTTGCCGCGACAATTCGCCGCGCAATTGATTTTCGGCCGCAGCCAGGCCCGCGTCCGTTTTCGCCTGAATCACATCCAGCACCGCTTCGGCTTGAGCTAGATCAATGCGCCCGCCGAGAAATGCCCGGCGCGTAAATTCGCCCGGTTGGGCAGCGCGCACGCCCTGCTTCAGCACGAGATCCAGAATTTTTCGCGTGACCACGATGCCGCCATGACTTGAAATTTCCACAAGGTCGTCGCACGTGTAGGATTTTGGCGCCTTGAAAATCACGCACATCACTTCATCAATCGGGTGATTCTTTTCGTCAACGACATGCCCATAAATTAGACGCAGCGGTTTTGCATCGATCAATTTCTTGCCCGATTTTGCGCGGAAAATCTGATCGACGGCAGCAAACGCCTTCGGCCCGCTCACGCGGACAATGCCGATTCCGCCCTCACCCACCGGTGTCGAAATTGCGGCGATCGTGTCTTCCAAATTAATTTTGGACATGTTGTTTTGCTTCTCCCACCAAAAATAAGGATCCGCTCACCAAAATCACATCCTCCGGACTGGCCATGGTTTTGGCCAGTTGAATCGCTTTTGAAACCGGAGCCGCGATCCATTTGGCATTCAGCTCGCGTGCCGGACAGGCCCGGAGATCATGGGACTCGGTCGCGATCAAAATATCTGTGGCTTTCGCAATCGCTTCACGCATCCGCTCCCAATCTTTCCCACGCGAAATTCCGATTACGGGAATAATTCGGCCGCGCGGAAATTTTTTTCGCACGCTCGCCACGATCGCCTCGATCGATTCACCGTTATGCGCACCATCGAGAATCACGGCCGGCTTCCGGCTCACGATTTCGAACCGGCCAGGCCAGCGTACCTCGCCGAGCCCCCGGCGAATCGTCCGGCTATTGATTTTATCAAATCCGAAATTCAGAAGCGCGTGCGCAGTGGTAACAGCAACGGAAGCATTCTCAATTTGAAAATCACCCAATAACGAGACTGAAGTCTGTGGTCTATAGTCTACAGTCTCCAATAGTATTGCCTTCCGTTTCTCGGCTGTCTGAAAAATCACCTCGCGCGCTTCTTTCTCCTGCGGTGCGGTCACAACGACGGAGCCGTAATGAATAATCCCTGCCTTTTCGCGCGCAATTTTCGCGAGTGTGGAACCCAGCTCTTTGGTGTGATCATAACTGATGCTCGTGATCACGGAAACCAGCGGATCGAGCACATTCGTCGCATCCAGCCGTCCGCCAAGCCCGACTTCGACGACCGCAATGTCGACTTTTTTTCGGGCGAATTGCCAAAATGCCAAAAGCGTCATCGCCTCGAAATAGGTCGGTTTCAATCTGCCAAGTTTTTTTCGGATTTCCGTCAATCCGGCAGCAAAATCATTTTTTGAAATCGACTCTCCACCAACGGCGATGCGTTCCCGCAAATCGATGAGATGCGGTGATGTGTACATGCCAACCTGATAACCGGAGGCGCGCAAAATCGAATCGAGCATCGCAACAGTGGAGCCCTTCCCCTTCGTTCCGGCCACCAACACGGACCGAAATTTTCGCTCAGGATTTCCAAGGCGTTTCGAGAACTGCCTCATCCGATCCAGATTAAATGTGTAGCCGGGATTGTGGGCCAGCCGCCGTTCGTAATTGAAAAAAGAATTGAGATATTTGATTGCCTGAGAATGGTTCATGGAGTCAAAAAGCTTACGCCTGAGGGGTTGTCAACCGGAACTGTGGATTGGCGGTAAGAATTTTCTCTTCACGCTCTTTCAGCGCAGCCGCTTCGCTCTTCTTGCCTGTTTTATGATAAAGCTCCCGCATATTTTCCATCACCGTAAGCATCAGCGGATTATCGGGGCCGAATTGTTTCAATTTTGAAGCATAAGCTTCCTCGAGCAACGGCGCGGCTTCGTCAAATTTTCCTTTCCGAATATAGATTGCGGCTAAAAATGTGGAGGCTTCGGCCAACTCAGGGTACGAAGAACTGAACACGAGTTTGCGAATTTCGATGGCGTGTTCATAAAGCGGCGCGGCGTCATCATATTTGCCTTCAACGTAATAGAGCGAGGCGAGGCTGAACAAAACTTTCGCGAGGCGCTGATCATCATCCGGTAAATTTTTTTCGTAGATAGCCAGCGTTTGCTTGAAAAGCGGCTCTGCTTTGAGGTAATTCCCGCTTTCGTAATGAAGAATCGCCGTGTTATGCAGTTCTTTGGCCTGCTTGAGTTCTTCCGTTGTGTCTGCGAAAGCGGACAAAGCGAAACTTAAAATGAGTAAAAGAAAGAAAAGTTTTTTCATTTATACAGACGACTAATGTCTGAAATGCCTTTCTCCGGTGAAGCACATCGCGATGCCGGCTTTGTCACAGGCCGCGATCACTTCATTATCTTTAATCGATCCCCCCGGCTGAATAATGAGACGAATGCCATGCTCGCGCGCAAGTTCAATATTGTCGGGCATCGGGAAAAACGCGTCGCTCGCCAAAATCGAGCCCCACGCCTTCTGTCCCGATTTCTCGCAGGCAATGCGAACCGAATCCACGCGCGACATTTGCCCCGCGCCGATACCGACGGTCTGCGTACCCTGCACGAGCACAATGGCGTTGGATCGGACAAGCTTCGCACATTTCCACGCGAATACAAGCCCGGCTTCGTCCGCTTTCGACCCCTTGGCTTTCGTCACCCATTTAAGGCTCGAGAGAATTTTTTTCTCGCGGCCGGAAAGCGGCATATCGGTTTCCTGCGCCAGCAATCCCCAATTTCCGACACGATAAGAAATCGGATTCACCGCCCCGCTCAAATCCACTTTCATAATGCGCAGATTCAATCGTTGTTTCAGAAGTTCCAGCGCTTTGGTGTCATATTCCGGAGCCAGAATAACTTCGAAAAATTTTAATTTTTCCGCCAGCACTTTCGCCGTCGCCAAATCACATTTCCGGTTCAACGCGACGATGCCGCCAAAAGCCGAGAGCGGATCCGAATCGATGGCGTCGGAGACCGCCTGTGCAATCGTTGTCGCCTCGGCAATGCCGCACGGATTATTGTGTTTCACGACGCAAGCCGCCGGTTCGATGAATTCCAGGATCACGCTCGTCGCCGCTTCGGCATCCAGCAAATTGTTGAACGAAAGTTCTTTCCCGTGAAGCTGTTCGGGAAATCCTGTTCCTTTCGCGGATTTATGTTTATACACGGCCGCTTTTTGATGCGGATTCTCGCCATAACGCAGGTCGGCAAGTTTTTCGAACGCAAGATTGATGCTTGCGGGAAGCCCGGCGCCCTGAACCGCCGCACCTTGAGCTGATGACGCTCCGCGACCCAAAAATCCCGCGATCATCGCATCGTAACGGGTCGTTAGCTCGAAAACTTTTTGCGCCAGATCGCGCTTAGTCTCGAGAGAAATTCCGCCCTTGCTCATTTCTGCCAGCACCCGGTCATAATCTTTGGGGTCGGTCACCACGGCCACCGACTCAAAATTTTTCGCGGCCGAGCGCAGCATGCTGGGCCCGCCGATATCAATATTTTCAATCGCTTCCTCAAATTTCACGTTCGGCTTCGCGATGACTTCCGCGAACGGATACAAATTCACCACCACCAAATCGATTGGATCAATGCCATGCTCTTTCGCCTGCTTTTTGTGGCCGGCATCATGGCGGCGGAACAGAAGTCCTCCGTGAACTTTCGGGTGCAACGTTTTTACGCGGCCATCGAGGATTTCCGGAAATCCGGTGAGCTCGGAAATGGAGCGCGCCGGGATTTTGTTGTCTTGCAAAAATTTGAGCGTGCCGCCCGTTGAAATAATATCGAAGCCGAGCTTCGCGATTCCTTTCGCGAAAGCCGCGAGGTTGGTTTTGTCGGAGACGCTGATGAGCGCGAGTTTTTTAGTTTTCATGTTTGACTGCCCTTTTGTACTCGTTGTGGAGACGGATTGTGAACGGTCCTGGAATTTTTTCGCCGACGATGCGGCCGTCCCAAGTCCGGATCGGGACGATTTCGCCGGAAGTGTTTGTGAGGAAAGCTTCGTCTGCATTGTAGGCCTCGTGTCGTGTGATGTTGGTTTCTTCGAATGGAATTCCCAAATGAAGCGCTAAGTTTATCACAAATTTGCGCGTCACTCCACTCAGGAGACCCATGGTGGGCGGGGTTTTCAGCACGCCGTCTTTGACGATAAAAAAGTTCCAAGTCCGCGCCTCTAAAAGGTTTCCATCCATGCCCTTAAACATGATTTCGAAGGAGTCGCAGGTCGCCGGATCGAGGGTTCCCAAGATTTGGTTCAGGAAATTCGACGTTTTTGCCGGCGGAAACATGGGATTGACGGGATTACGGTTCGTCGCCGCCGTCGTCACCGCCACACCTTTCTTATAAATAGAAGGCGGATATTGTTTGGCCGGAACAAAAAGAATAAGCACTGAATCATCGATAACAGTAACGCGGATAAAATATTCAGACTTCGGAATTTGCGCGAGCGCGTGAAACAGCTCGTCTTTGATGTGGCCGAGGTCAGTGGGCAGCGCCAGTCCGACTGTTTTTGCGGACTCACCCAATCGCCTCAGGTGATCGTCAACTTTGAACGGAATGCCGTCATACGTGCGAATACTCTCGAAAATATTGAATCGATCCGCGGCGAAAAAGTCGAACGACTCCGCCTGTTCCGGCGCAATCCGCTTACCGTCTTTGAAAAGATAATTCAACGTGGCACCTTGGTTCCAGGAACCTATTATAGGACATGCATCATGGCCTGGGCTTTGTGAAGCGTTTCATCGTACTCGCGCGCGGGAACGGAATCGTGCACAATTCCGGCGCCGACTTGAAAAAATCCTTTTCCCTCGCGGCACAAAATCGTGCGAATCACAATATTGAAATCCATCGAACCATCAAAACCAATATAGCCAATCGAACCTGTGTAAATGCCGCGCCGCACCGGCTCGAGCCCATGAATAATTTCCATCGAGCGGATTTTCGGACATCCGGTGATCGTGCCTCCTGGAAACATCGCTCGAAGCGCGTCGAAACAATTTTTGTCTTTTCGAAGCCTGCCAGTGACGTTGGAAACAATATGAATCACATGCGAATATTTTTCAAGCGCCATCCACTCATCAACCCTAACGCTCCCAAACTCGGAAACACGTCCGAGATCATTGCGCTCTAAATCGACGAGCATTAAATGCTCGGCCTTCTCTTTTTCATTGAGCAAAAGCTCTTTCGACAGTTTTCCGTCCTCGCGAAAATTCTTTCCGCGCGGCCGCGTGCCCGCGATGGGCCGGGTCTCGCAAATGCCGCCCCGCACGCGAATCAGACGTTCCGGCGAAGAACTCACGATGTGGACGCCGTCCATCTCCATAAACGCGGAAAAAGGCGACGGGTTGATTTCGCGAAGCCGGGCGTAAAGATCGAGCGGATCGCCGGAATAACGGAATGAAAATCGCTGCGACAAGTTGGCCTGATAAATATCCCCGGCCGCGATGTACTCTTTGGCGCGCGCGACCATTTGCTCGAATTCGCGGCGGGAGGTGGAAGGGTGGAGATTAGTGATGCGCAGATTTGTCATCCCGGGCTTGACCCGGGATCCAGTCGTATTAGGTGCCAGGTTCATGAACCTGGCACCTAATTTCTTCCCGCCTTCGCGGGAATGACAAAAAACCCTCACCTTCCCCGGCACAAAAAAAAGCATTTCGGGAAGGCCGGCTAAATCAGAATCGTGTTTTCCGTTCGGAAGTTGTTCCAGATGACGGCTGGCATCGTAGCTGATGTAGCCGACAATGCCAAATTTGCCGGATCGGCGATGTTTGTTGTAGAAATTCTCGAGAGCGGTGAACGGATTACCGCGGATTTTGCGCGAATCAAAGATGGCGACGGGATCCCAGAAAATGTAGGAGTTTTCGCTGACACGGCCGCGGGGCCCGGCGCTTTCCAGAAGCACGCGATGCGTCCCGCGGGCATGGCGCTTGAAAACATCAAACGCGTTCATTACTGTTTGACGGGGTTTCCCTGATCCTTCAGATATTTTAAATACTCCGAATCCGTGGAGAGAACCAGCGTGGAATCTTTCGACAACGTTTCCCGGTACGTGTCCAGCGTATTCATGAACGAATAAAATTCAGGATCTTTATTATAAGCCTCGGCATAAATTTTCGTCGCTTCAGCGTCGGCCGCGCCCTCGATTTTCCGCGCTTCTTTGTAGGCCTCGGACGTGATACGGCGCAGTTCTTTTTCTTTTTGCCCCTCAATATCCGCCTTGATGCCCTGACCTTCAGAACGCAGTTTTTCCGCCGAACGTTTCCGCTCAGAGATCATTCGCTCGAACACTTTTTGACGCACCTGCGCCACGTAATTGATGCGCTTGATTTGCACGTCCACAATCTGAATGCCGAAATCACTGACTGCCTGGCGCGTCTTTTCCACCACCTCGCGCGTGATGGCGTCGCGGCCTTTGGTCACCTTCTCAATTTCGGAGTCGGCACTGATATCCTGTTCCGTGCGCGGAATATCCAGAATCCGGTTCGACGAACGGACAATTTCGATCAGATTATTCGACGTAATGTAATCCCTGGAAATACCGTCAATAATGTCATCCAAACGGCCCTGCGCGTTAGCCTCGTTGCCGACCGTAGTCAAAAATTTGAGCGGATCCACAATGCGCCACCGCGCGGTCAAATCCACCCAGATGAACTTTTTATCCTTCGTCGGAATTTCGGTCGAATAGCCGTCCCACTGCAAAATCCGTTTGTCGAAATAATTCACCTGCTGAATAAATGGCGTACGAAAATGCAATCCCGGCCGGGCGACGGGATCTCCCATGGGTTTACCAAACTCGGTAATAATCGCCTGCTGGGTTTGATCCACTACATACGCCGAGTTGACAATAAAAATAAACGCTACTGCGACAACAGCCACCACCGGACCGAGCCAGGGAAATTTCATGATGCCACCTCCGGTTGCTTTACACGATTTTTGTTAAGTGAAAGAAGCGGCAGAATGCCTTGCTCTTTTTCATCCACGATAAATTTATTTTTAATTCCCGGAAGCACCGCTCTCATCGCCTCCAAATAAAGCCGGCGGCGGGTAACGTCCTTCGCCAATTGATACGCTTCCCAATTCAGCTGAAAATTCTGCGCTTCACCCTTCGCGTTATTCACGCGTTCCACCGCGTAGCCTTCGGCCTGGCGAATCGTTTTTGAGGCTTCGCCTTTGGCTTTGGGAATGATGCGATTGTAATTTTCCCACGCCTGGTTGACCGCCTTTTCCATTTCCTGCTTGGCCTCGTTCACTTCGTTGAAAGAGGGCTTCACCTCATCCGGCGGATTCACGTCCTGAAGCACCAAATTCGTCACCTGAATTCCAGTATCCAAACGGTCGAGCAGAGCCTGCAATTCTTTTTTGGCCTCGGTGCGGATTTCTTCGCGGCCGAGCGTCAACACTTCGTTAATCGTGCGGTCACCCACCACCAAACGAATCGCCGCCTCGGCCATATTGCGAATCGTCACGTTCATATCGCGCACGTTAAACACAAATTTCAGTGGATCGGCAATACGAAATTGAATGATGAATTCCACAACGGCGATATTCAGGTCTCCGGTAAGCATCATCGACTCGGATAAAAAAGATCCGGGCGGAAAACCCATCCGGTCTTCCATGTCATAATCACCCGGCTCGCGACGTCCCGCATAAATCGTACGCACGCCAGCTTTCACAGTGCGAAACCCGAACTCTTCCTTAAATACGTGAAGCACGCGGACTTTTTTTACCGTCTCGACACCAAAAGGAATTTTCATGCGAAGTCCAGGCTGTGTAGTGCGCACATATTTGCCGAAACGCTGCACGACACCAACTGAGTCGGGTTCGACGGTGTAAAAGGAACTCGACATCGCTCCGATCACCAGAATGCCCACAATCGCGGGAAAAATCCACCGGCTGATATCAGGAAATTTTGGAAATTGAAAATCATCTTGCGGAAAATTCATGTCAGCCATAAAAACACCTCTTTCTAAATTAAATCTCGTGGCGATAGAAAACCAAACCACTCGCCAGCTTGGGATAAAAATACGTCGATTTTTGCGGCATGCGTTGTTTTAACTTACAAATTTTTTTGATTACTTCAAGCGGCGTCGAGCGAAGCAGGACGGCGCACTGGACTTCGTTTTTATCCACCGCCTCAATTGCTTCTTCAAAATAATGAGTGTAGGCCAGATGTTTTTCTTTGTTCTGCTCGGTCACATGAAACACGGGACGCAGCACTAATTCGGCGGCGATACTCGTGTCGAGTTTTTGCCATTCTTTGCTTTTACCCTTCGGCATATGTTTGGCCAAAAGCAACGGGCTTTTCAGCTTCAACAAATACGCCTGGTCCGCCACATAAAAACCCAGTAGATATTGATTTGGTTTTGATTTCAACAGAGTTTTTTCAAGATCTGCCGTTTTTATCTTTTTGATTTCGAAAAGCGCTGACATTTTTTCAAGCGCCGCCGCCGGATTAAATCCCTCCACCGCTTTCACGAGCCGATGCGTCGGGAAAATCGCGAGGCCCGGATCTTCCAGCGCCACAAAGGCCGCGAGCGTGTATTCCGCGCGTTCTTTTTCACGGCGGCTGACGGCCGAGTTTTCGAGGGAGCGAAAATAATTATGCGCGGTTTCAAACCGGTGATGCCCGTCCGCGATAAAAATGGCTTTCGATGCAAACAGCTTCTCGAGTTTTTTGATTTTCTTCGGATCCGTCTCGCGCCAGAGATGATGATGCACGCCCTGATCGTCTTGATAGGAATACAACGGATGCTTCGATTTCATGCTGAGAACCAGACTGCGGATATTTTTTCGCGGATCTTCGTACAACCCAAAAATCGGCGAAAGATTGGTTTTCGTGGTGGCCAATAATTTTAACCGGTCGGCCTTTGGTCCGGAAAGCGTAAACTCGTGCGGATATACCGAACCCTTCCCAAACTCTTCGGTTTTGAGACGGGCGAAAAACGCGAGGCGCTTCATTTTTTTCTTTGTGTCCGGATTCACAAATTCCTGCTCGTAAACGAAAACCGAAGGTTCGGGATCCTGAATTAACACGCCCTCGCGCAGCCAGTTTTCAATAAATTCTTTCGCACGCGTATAACGATTATGCGAAAGATCATCCATTTGAAAATCCTTGCCCAGCTCGAGACGGATCACATTTCGCTCATCGCGGGTGTACAGTTGATCCTGATATGTGGGCGAAATCACATCGTACGGCGGCGCTGTGACCAGCGCAATTTTCACTCGTTTGGGATTATAGCGAAGCGCTTCGAAAGGTTGAATGGGCATAAAACCTCTTGTGTCATTCCGGTGTTTTTTGCCGACAAATTTCTTGGAAAAGAGCGCGTATGTTAACACAGAAGCGGATTAGGAACAACCCGGCAACGTGGCACCCAGCAACGTGGCACTTTTTCGCCAAAAGGTATCCGGTACCTTTTATGCCGCGTGCTGGAGAGATTGCTGCGTAGACCGATCCGCGTAGATTTTATTGAGCAAGATGGTGACAAAACCTTCGCCGACTTCCCAGGCGTCGCCGGATTTTATGAAGCCCGCCAAGTTGAAGAGTTCGTGGCGTTTTGAAGGTTGACCCGCGATTTGGCGAAGCAGGGCGACGACTTGCGTTGGATCCACACCTTCGCGTTCCAGAACTTTTAGATTCAGCATAACCCGGTCCCCGTTCGTGAACGAAACCTGCATCGAATCCGTGCCCCCAACCGCCCCAATCCAAATCGGAGCGACATTAAAACGTTTCAGCCATCGACTAACAATAGCATCGGTGAGCACGCTACGTTGAACATCTCGGACTTCGAAGCGATGATTCGCCAGCCGCCGAAGTTCGGAAACAAAAGCCGGCTTCTGGCCGTTCCAATCGATACCGAGAAAATCCTGATCGCGCATCGCATGCTCCAGTTTCGAAGCGATTTCTTTTGCGTTTCCCCGAATCATATCATCGAGAATAATGGGAACCGGCACGCTTCCATGAAGGTCCAAATACCGCATCGCCGGCCCAAGATCGCGGTTGAATGTTGCGGTGCGGCTATTGATCGCACGCCGCGGCATATCGTTAAAAAGTCCGAGCCCTTTCAATGCAGACCGCAAAAATTCGTCCGAAACACCGGGCATGAACACAATCCGGTTTGCATACGCGCGCGCGACTTCAAGCTGAGCTTCGTGGGAAGCGCGTTCGCCCAGACTAGAGGCGGATAGCGGTTTCGATTTCATGTTATATATTTCCTCATAAACTGAAAGGGCGTCTTGCGCGGAAATTTTGAGCCTCCCGGCGAAATCACGAATAGCTTCTTTTGCCAACAGATCGTCTTTATCTTGAAGTAAACGGGGAATCTGATCTTTCCAATCCAGACTTACAGAATCCAGATCAACCACATCCCCGCTGAGCGTGATATTCCAAGCATACATCGAAGAAACAAAAGGCGACTGGTCTTCGTCACTGTCTTGCGTGTCTACCTCTGCCGCAAATGTACCGTTCAAATACTGATGCACAAGATAATTCGCCAGAGCCAGCCGCGCGGAAAACTGTTTGAGAACTTTCTGGGCATCGAAAGATTTTCCATAAATCGATTCCATCAATCTCTGCCGTTTGTCAGGATTAAGATCGACCCATTCGATCAATCTCACATTATTCGGCACCTCGTAAACAAAAATGATTTGCTGACGGATCAAGCCATCGGGAACATTTACGCGCGACAGGGCTTCCTTGGGATCGAACAGTTTGATTCCATCTTTTTCTTTCACCGGAATTTTTAAGGGTCGAAGAAGATAAAACGGTTTCAGACCAGGAGCTTCCTGAATGCCATATTTTTCGCGTGCTGAAATCACCGCCGGATCATTCGTCCGAAACGCTTTTTCGTAGGCTTTGTGAATTGCCTGCGCCGCTTCCGCAGCAGGGCTGGCAAATTCTGATGTTTCTCCGCCGCGGAATTTCTGCGTTGAAAACCGCTGATTTTTGTCAAAATCAAACGGAATTCCCCGAACCGCCTCTATAATACCCGCACCCTTCACCACACGCGATTCGCCATGAACGGATCTTCCGTGAATCGTTTCGGGATGAACAATCGACGGATCACGAATCACCGGCGCCCACAAACTGCCATCGGGTTTGCGGACCAAAAATCCGGCGGCAATGTCCCGCTCGATTTGATCTTTACCCGCGTAATTCTCGATAATTTTAACGGGCACCCAAACCGTTCCTGGAATTTCGATTTTCCGCAAACCCAGACTGGCCCCGTCAGAGGACGAAAACAAATTTTTGTTTTTCTGTCTTCCAGAACGGGCGCTGCGGGCCGGACGAGCAAGAGGCAAATCAATCGTAAAAACGGTTTTTCCCGCTTTGCGCGTCACTTGAATGTCCCCGCCCACGTCTTGGCTGGTCAAAAACTGCCGGGTCCAATAAAGACCCATTCCCGACTCCCGCCCTTCCGATTTTGGACGCGTCGAAAAACCTTCTTGAAAAATTTTCCTGGCATCTTCGGGGGAAATTTCTTTTCCATCGTTGGAAACTTTTAATTTGATCATTCCTGCTCGAATATTCGAATCCAGTTCGATCTTAATTTCCTTCGCATCGCCATGATCTTTTGCGTTGCTAATCAGATTCCCCAAAATAGTCAATATGGCCAGTCCTGAAACTGGCGTCTGGATGTCGCTTTTTTTGAATACGGTTTCGACAGCAACCCCTTGGATTTTATTACCATAAAGTTTCTTGGCCAACTCGATAACGTGATTTACGTTGGTCAGCCTGGCGGGATTTTGTTCCGATTCCAAAATTTCTTTTACGATAGCGGAAAAAATTTTGCTGGATTCATAACCATCACGGGCTCTTTGCGCCAGCTTTTTCGCATTCTCATCAAGGTCCGTGTCGTTTAAAGCAACAGCGGCCAGCTTAATAAATCTGTCGGAATCCAGCAAATCCGATTCAACATCGCCTAAATATTTAGAGATGGTTTCTTTATAATTCGATTGTTTAATTTCATAATCGCCTAATTTTGAAAATTTTTTGACGATGTCATCCGCTGCTTTTTTAAATTCATCTGATTGTTGATTCGACTTAATTAAAAACTCTGTTCTTTTCGAAATAATTCTGATCCAGATCGAAACAATTGCTAGCCAGGCATTCATTTCATGTTTGGTAAGCCTTAATATTTTTACCTCATCAGGCACGAGGCGTTTACTTATTTCTAAATTCCACAAAGTCAGCTGCTTGCCCAAACTGGCGCCTTTCACGTCCGGTCGCGAGGTGTAAAATTCGATAATCGCGTTGAATACTTCATTTTCCAGTTCCGGTGAAAATTGAACGCCCATGCCCGTACACAAGGAATCTCCAGAAGCTTCGGACTCATAAATTGTGAACGAGCTGACGGGAAGTTTTTTTTGATCCAGATAATCCATCAAGTCACCGACTCGAGAAACATTTTCCCTCATAAACGCCTCCGCGGGATCCCAAGATTCGCTTTTCACCCCTTCCAGCAAGAGAATGCCACGATTGCCTTCTTCAAGATCAAACGAATGTTGAGAGGAATATTTTCTCTGATTATGCCAGCCCGGGAGATCTTGCCGGGATTGCGAAACCTGCGGCAGAGTCCGGAACGCAGCGCGAACGCCTTTTTGACGGTATTCATTGCCGCGCGCGATCACCCACTCGTGAAACCAATGCGTGATCAAATGCTGCGTGATAATTCGTGAGGCAAGTTCACTTTTTTCCTCCAGAGTTTTCGCTCCCTCAATTTTTTTCTCGAGGGGCAAACATTGTTGACGCAACGAATCATGGGCCGCGATTAAACGATTGTAGGGAGCGTTTTCGGCGAAATTCTTTTTCTGCCGCTCGACTTCTTCACGCGCTTTTTCTAAATCAATATTCAGATGAGCCAAAGACAGAACCGATTTTTCTTCGAGCGCCTCTGATCCGACATCGCTTAGGACTCGTCCGGAATCTCCATCAATGATCACAACGGAACCCAGCCGGAATAAATTCGGCTCAAGCCAGAGTCGCGCCACGTACGGAATCCCCAACAAACGGGCGATGGAAGCAAGATGATTCGCGCTGGCTCCGTCCGGGGTTACGATGCCGGAGGGCTTCAGCTTCACCAATTCTGGCAGGGCATCTGTCAAATGCTGAGCGTCATCGGCAATAATAAATTCCGCGGTGGGATGGTTTTTTCTAAATTCTTGAGCGGCCTTCAAACTAATAATCAGAAAACCCCGTCCCGCTCCCGGACTCACCGCCAGCCCGCGGGCAAGTTCGTGAACGGAAACATCGGGTTTGAGCGCGTACAGTTTTTTGTGAGATAAAGATTCGGATAATTCGAAAGCCGCAGACGCCCACGTAATTTTTCCGTGAAGCGCGCGATGGGTAATTTCGGGCAAGGAAATCTGCGGCGGCAGAGCTTCGGACAGAATTTGCAAAATATACAGTTTTCCATTGTCTACGGTAAATTCAATTTCCTGCGGCCCCTTAAAATCACGGGCGGCTCGCTCGCCGATCTGGATCAAATCGGCATGAACTTGAGGCATCGCCTCCGCGAGCCATGCGCCATCTTGCGTCTCTTTGTTGCTTTCCCCGCGGGTCAACTCCGGCCCCTGCGAGTTGGAA
Source organism: Candidatus Omnitrophota bacterium (assembly GCA_016214265.1). Taxonomy (GTDB): domain Bacteria; phylum Omnitrophota; class Omnitrophia; order Omnitrophales; family JACROU01; genus JACROU01. Next base: position 3,920 of record JACROU010000033.1, on the reverse strand, counting down.
AGAAATTGGATCACAGGTTCCGGACGTCCCGTATTCGGATTTTCGGTGAGCAAAATTCCGGTACCCGATTTTGTGTTTTGATTTCCGAAGACCATCTCCTGAATCATCACGGCAGTAAAAACATGATGCTTGGCGGCTGATTCGGCTACTTCCAAAATTGAATTCAAGAGCTGATCGAAAGACGCCTCATCCGCAGGAACATTGAGCAGCGATTTCATAAAACCAGGGCGGTAATCCACTTCGCTGCTACGAACAGAAACGAACAGTGGATTGTTGCCGACGGCTCGGCGTTTCAGTGTATCCAATTGTTCGCGCACAAAAACTCTGATTTTTTCCGGAAATTTTCCGTCACGGGAATACGCTTCCAGAATCTCTTTTACTTGATCCGTCGTGAGCACGAAAAATGCTGGCACGGGATACCCGAGCTGAATCGCCTCTTCAAGCCGCGCCGCTTTCAAACCGAAAGTCTCGGCTTGACCCAAACTGGCGGCTGATGCCTCGCCATCTTTATTCTCATCTTTTCGTGGCTCTCCCATGCCAGGAATCACACGCCGGACAAGCTCGATATATTTGTGTATGTACGGCATAAGAATGGGGATGGATTCCCCCTCCTCATCAATTCTGTTGTCGTACCTGCGAAGAATGGTCTCCCAAAAAATTTCATGCATGCCCGATTCATACACAGGAAAGAAAGCCGGCTCGTCGTCTTCCGAATACTGGCGCATCAGGCCCACGATTTGATGATGCAATCTGTTAATTTTGTCGAACGGAACACTTTTCTGATCCGCCAGATCATTTTCCACCCAATTTAATTTGGTTCGCGCGTAATGAATCCATTTCCGGGGTTTCATCAATTCTTCATCGGGAAATTTGTCCCGTCGGGATGCGATTTGTTTCGCGAAAAAAAATCTCAGGATGAATAGAATGACACCACTCCCTTCCCAAAAAAGCGCCCGCCGAAGCGCGCCGTGGAACCCGCTGCGAAATTCCAAAGTCAGTTCGTTCAAATCATCCGCGGGAGCGGACATCGAACCCAAACTTTTTCCAGACGGCCTCTGGCCTAAACTTTTGCCCGCGGCGATAGTTTGACGCGCTTTCGCATTTTTGTTTCGTTTCATTTGGATAGCCGCTAACAATAAGCCTAGATTAATAGGATGCCCCTCAACTACATTGATGCTAGTTGCTAACGGCAATCGATCTATAATCTCCAGCCAAGTTAATAAATCTTTTGGACGCGTGTTTTTGCGCCAAATCCGCCAATAAGCTTTATGACCTTCTGTGGCCGAAATATCGAGATAACCTGCCAATTCCAAAATTCGCTGCAAGGCTTCAGCGTGATCGTTCATCAAACAATCGGCCGCTTGATCCGGTTTTATATTGAATGTCGCCGTATCCAAATCCGTCACAACACCCGCAATGGTGACATTATATTCATTCAGTGAACTTGCAAATGGAAGATCGGGTATTCCCGTTACCACCGCAGAAAAAGATCCTCTCAATCTCCGGTGCATTAAATGATTGGCGAGCGAAAGGCGCGCGGCAAAACGCTTTAAAATTTCTTCTCTGTATTCGGGGGGCTCGGGATTTCCGTAAACGTTCAGAATTTTTTCTGCCAAGTCAGGGTCATAATCTTTCATGAGATCCTCGATATACCCCATTTCATCCATTCTTGTATTTAAAGGAACTTCATAAACAAAAATCGCCTGATTTCGAATAACGCGCTCGGGAACACCGGCTTGTTTCAGAGCTGCCTTAGCATTGTCATGAATCACCCGGTTTCGCTTTTTCGCCGGAATTTCAAGCGGCCGGAAAAGATAAAGCGGCTTCAGAACCGGCGCTTCCTGAATTCCGAATTCGCGTTTTGCCACCATGACGGCGCCGTCTTTTTCCGCCAGGGCTTTCTGATATTCCCGATGAATTTTTGTGGCCACATTCGCCGCATGGCGTGAAAACTCATATTGGTCCCCTCCCCGGAATCGCTGCGTGTTGAAATACAGTTTGCGATCATATTCGAAAAGGATTCCCCGGCGAGGTTGTTCCAGTCCGGCGCCTTTGATAACACGCGTTGCCATCCCGCCGCTTGCTTCTTCAGCCGTCGGGATGCTGAACATCGTTCGCTTGTGAATGGTTTTGGGATGAACGATGGAAGGATCGCGAATGACAGGGGCCAGATAAACATCCTTTTCGCGGGTGGGAATCAGAAAACCAGCTTCAATATCGCGCTTGATTTGATCCCGCCCCGCAAAATTATCGAGAAGCTTCACCGCCACCCACACCGCGCCCGGAATATTTAATTTTTTACCGGCGCCCAGGCTCGCGGCATTCACAACAACGTAACCTTTACTTTCCAAAGCTTTAGCAGATATCGGTTGTTTTATATTATTAATAATATTATTAACAAATATTAATAACCTGTGATAGTAATCATTGCCACGAACTTTCACTACACCCGACACGTCCGAACGCGCATGAGACAACGCGGAATTCTTGCATATCAAATCGTTGAGACCACCATGTTTGCGAAGCTCCACAAACCCGCGCACGAAGGAAGGCATTTGGCTCAGAAGAAGTTTCGTGATAGTATTTTGGAAGTTACCTACAAAAAAGAAGCGGACCGCATCGTTGTCGTTACGGCCTACTGGCTTTAGGAAAGAGAGAAGCACATGAAAATAGAATTTGACCAAGAAGCGGATGCGCTCTACATACAGTTTCAGCCCGGAAAATCTAAAAAATCGATTAAAGTTAAAGACGGCATTATTCTTGATGTTGCCGAAAATGGCCGTATTTTCGGCCTTGAAATTCTTGCGGTCAGCCGGAAAATTCCCCTTTCCCAAATCGGCCACATCGACCTCGACTTCCCCATCACTAAAAAGTCCTGATTTTAGAGAATGATCCACTAAATCTTTTCCGCCCAGACTCGCGCCTTGAACGGACTCCTCAGCTTTATGAATGATAGGCAACGTGATCCGGAATAATGTCCCTTCCGAAATATTGGATTCATTACACGGCGCGATGTGAATACGGCCGCTTTCATCGAAGTTCAACTTGTACGGAATTCCCTCTTTCGCATTTCTGGAAACAACTTCGAGAGAGCCCCCCAAAAACCGGACAATCCCTTTCGAAATAAAAAGCCCTATCCCCGAAGAACCTTTCGTCGTCAATGCCACGTGAAACATATTCCGAAGCGCCGCTTCACCGCCGTGTGTGCCATTATCCTGAATCTGAATTTCGATAGATTTACTATCTTGGGAAGGGCAAATCCTAAGAGCCGCACTCGACCCAGCCTGCGAGGCATTTTTGCAGATCTCATATAAAACATATGGCAATCCAGAATTTTGAGATATTGGCAATGCTCTTTCTCCTCCATTTGAGTAATTGCCAATCTCTGAAACTCTTGGATCGATTTCTATTTTTTCATCCTGAAAAATGTGCCCACGGTGCGCAAGCATAAAGCGCACTTCCCCAACCAATTCTTGAGGCTTTCGAAAATTCAGATAATCCTGATCTTGATTATTTAAACAACGAAAGAAGAAATTAATTAAGTTGAAAAATGTCTCATACGCGTCGAGTCCTTTGCCAAAAATAATTTCGCGATCGTCTTTATCCCTTTCTTCGCGGTGACGGAAAAATACTGGATCAAAGTGGTTCGACCGTTGAATGGCAGGAAATTCTTTTCTTAATCTGGATAAAGCCTCTAAAGCCTTCCCGGCCTCTTCTGCATTTGCGTATCCCTGAACCAAATTCTCTGGCGGTTTGGGCCTGTAAGATTCAAACGCCTGATTAAGCCGATCAAGATATTCACGGCCGACATAGGACCAGCTCGTGTCGGCACTTTCGGTGAAAATGTTAAGAAGACTTCTAAGCTGCTCATAAACCCGATACGCTTCATTTCCAATTTTGATCGGGTCCCCCTTCGCCTG
>JACROU010000034.1 GCA_016214265.1 Candidatus Omnitrophota bacterium | reverse complement strand
ACATTCACGCATAATTCCGGGACGGTGATTTTTGACGGCGCCAATCAAATAATTTCGGGTTCCACAACATTTAACAATTTCACAAAAACCGTGACGGCGGCGGATACGCTGACCTTTGCGGCGAGTTCAACGCAGACGATTGCGGGGACGATGACGTTGCAAGGCGCGGCGGGCCAGTTATTGTCGCTTCGTTCGAGTATACCCGGCACGCAGTGGAATATCGATCCTCAAGGCACGCGCACCATTGCTTATCTCGATGTTCAGTATTCGAACAATGCGAATGTCGCTCTAATTAATGCTTTAGGAACAGGGAGTGTCAGTTCCGGAAATAATACGAATTGGCTTTTCGATAACGAGGTATCAGGTCATGTGTACTCGGATGAAGGTGTGACCGTACTTCCCAGCGTTAATGTTTCTGTCTCAATCAATGGGGGAGCACCTTCGCTTAGTTTCGGTACGGATGCGTCGGGTGCTTACACGGCAAGTGGTTTTACACTTGTGTCGGGTGATGTTGTGACGGTGTATCTCAATACTAACGCCGGAGCCGAAAAAGGCGTGACGGTTACAATTTCCAATGCAACGGGGCTTTCAGGAATTGATATTTACCAAAATCATTTGATCGTGCGTCATGAAGCCGCGGGCTCGATCACGAATACACACTTGGATACCGCGAATAATTCTGGCGACACGGACATAAGTGCCATTTACACGATGTCGGGCTTGAATCTCACGATTTTAAGTGGCAAAGAACTTTTTGTCTGGGCCGGATCCACCTATATTCCGGGTGGGACTGTTTCGGGTGGTGATGTGGATGTTCGCGGAACGATGAGTATGCAGGGTAACAATCTGACAATTACAAATTTTGCAATGTCAGCGGGAAGTACCTTCACCGCGCCCACCGGAAATATGCAAATTTCGGGAAATGTCGCGATTGGCGGTGGAACCTTCAATCACAATAGCGGCACCGTGACGCTCGTTGATCCAACAGCCGCTTCTATTAATTTTGGCGGAGTGACTCTCAATCATCTAACCTTTAGCACCGGTTCGACAACTACGAAAACCTTTACCGGAGATGTCACCATTGCCGGAGATTTAATTGTTGCCGGAGTGGATTTTTCGGTAAAACATCCGGCACCTCGCTTCTAAGACTGCTGTTGACAGGTTCGGGGACTCAAAGTCTCTCCTACTCGATATGGAGTTTTAATGCTCATCTGGCAATTGATAAGTCCGGAGGAAGCGCATCTTTGGCGACCGGATTTACGATCAGTTCCTTGGGCTCATTCACAATGACTTCGGGAACGTTTGCATTAGGCGCTAATAATATTGATATCAATTCTTCGCTGACTCAGTCAGGGGGGGCGATCACATCCTCCGGCGGCACTGCGCTGGTTGCGGGGGCGTTTACTCAGACTGGTGGAAGTATTGACCGCGTAACGATTGATGACGCGGGTATCGGCAATCCGAATGTAAATTTAAGTCAAACGGGCGGAGCTACGGTGGGAAATATGACCATCAATATCGGTGTGACCACGACAAAGACTTTTGTCAGTGATTTCACGGTAAACAGCAATTTGATAATTCAAGGAGATCGTGGAACCATCAATACTTCCGGCGGAACGCGCACGGTTACTTTGGGTGGAAATTACTCCAATAGTTCGGGAACATTCGGAGACGCCAATTTGCGCCTGGTTTTTTCTGGAGATACCACTCATACCATGACACAAAATGGAGGTTCTTTCGGAATATTCAAGGCACAGCTTATTCTCGATAATCCTGGAGAAACTGTGAATCTGGATTCAACTTTGTCCTCAACATTTATTATTACCTCACCGGGTTCCCTGACGATTTCCGACAGCATTTTTAACGTTGGAACTTTGATTTTCACAAACAACGGAACTTATACACAAACGGGCGGAACTTTTGGTGCGGGCACAGGTGCCGGTTCCAGTGACTTTAACGGCACGTTCACCTTAAGCGGAGGCACGTTCAATGCGGCGGCCGGAACCACATTTTTCAGCTCAGATGTCACCATCACCAATGGCGCGACGACGTTTGTAGCGGGATCTGGCAGCGTTGAGTTTGACAGCGGAAGCACAACGATTGATGCGCTGAATACCACGTTCAATAACGTTACGTTTAATATTGCTGTCTCGGTGATAAAAACGATCGCGAATGATTTTTCTGTTTCGGGAAATATAACGCATGCTGGTGACCGGGGAGAGGTGATTTCGGGGGCAACGCCCAGAACGATTTCGCTTTCCGGAAATTTTACGTTGACCAATGGATATTTTGGAAATTCTACATCAAGTCCGAACTTGACCCTTGCTTTTGTGGGTGGAAATGCTCAAACCTATTCGTATTCTCTGTGGGGATTCAGGGCGAATGTGCTGATTAATAAATCCGGCGGTCAAGTTTCGTTGTTGTCGGCGCTCTCGATGAGTTCGGGAGCTTCCCTCACCATTACGGTCGGCACAATCGATTTGAACGGTCAAAATTGGACGATGAATAGCGGAACTTTCTCGAATAATGGGGTTGTTCAACTGCGCGGCTCCGAGACGATTTCGGGAGTGGCTCAAGACACGGATTCGGGAATGTGGCGTTATGTTGGAGATGGAGCGGGTGGAACATCACTGTTTACGATAAATGATTTTGGGGTAGGAGTGGATTATTTCAATCTTGAGATAACGGGAGATTCCAGCGAAACATTTACTGCCGCCTCTGCCGCACTGGATGTGAACGGCACTTTCACATTGAATAGCGGTTCTTTCACTGCGCCGTCAGCGGCCATGAATGTTGCCGGTGATTTTATGAATGCGGGCGGAACATTCACGCATAATTCCGGGACGGTGATTTTTGACGGCACAGATCAGACGATTTCCGGTTTTACCACATTCAACAATCTGACGAAGACGTTGACGTCAGCGGCTAGCCGTACACTAACATTCGCCGCTGGATCGACACAAACGATTATGGGAACTCTTACGCTTTCGGGTTTCAATGCGTCAAACCGGTTGTTCTTGCGAAGCAGTTCATCGGGAACTCAGTGGGATATTGATCCTCAAGGAACCAGAGCCATTAATTATGTGAATGTGAAAGACTCGAACAATATTAATGCCGCAATAATTGCTGCGTCTAGCAGTTTTAATGCGGGAAATAATATTAACTGGTTCTTTGACAACAGCGTTTCTGGAACGGTTTACGGTGACGAAGGTGTGACGGTGATTCCGAATGCCAATCTTGCTGTTTCGGTTAATGGAGGTGCGGCCAGCCTTGTCAGCGCGGATGCCACGGGATTTTATTTCCTCAATATTATTCTTTCAACCGGGGATATCGTGACTGTCTATGTTGATGGTTCCGCAGAGAAAGCGGTGACGATGACTAAAACCGCGGTATCAGGTATTAGCGGTATCGATCTGTATCAGGATCGTTTGATTGTGCGTCATGAAACGGGGCAGGGGCCAGTCACCAATACTGATCTCAATACGGCAAATAACAGCGGTGATCTGGATATTGATGCCCTGTATACGATGACGGGAAGTGATGTGACGATGGCGGCTGGTAAAGAATTGCTGATTTGGACCGGAATCACTTATGCACCTGGTGGAAATGTGAATGTTGGGGATATTGATATTCGCGGAACATTCACTATGGCAGCCAACACCATTACTGTCAGCGGCAATTGGGATACAAAAGTTGGAGGGGCTTTCAGCGGCGGAACGGTGAACTTTACGACGGCGGGAACAAACAGTATTACTTCAGGCGGCAGCAACTTCAATAATGTTTCCTTCAATGGCGCCAGCGGAACATGGACTATGGCAGATAATTTCCGCGCTGATGGCACTGTTGCGATTAATAATCCGGTTACTTTGAATGCGGGAAGCAACTCATTGATATTCGCGGGAACACTTTCTGCAGGTGTCAATAATTTAATACTTTCCGCAAATGGAATTGATTTTCTGGGTGGCGCTAATTCAGTGACAGGCAGTGCGGCACTTACGTTGCAGCCGGCATCTGATGCGGCCGCAATCGGAATTGCCGGAGGGGCAGGAACGCTTGCGTTATCGTCGACGGATATTGCAGCTCTCGGAGATGGCTTTAGCGGTATCACGATCGGTCGTGTGGCCGGATCCGGATTAATTACGGTTAATGCCGTGACGTTTACAGATCCCGTGACGATTCGCTCGCCGGCTTTGGGAGGTTCGATTCAGGTGAACGGTCAGATCACCGGTTTGGGGAACGCTTCCATATATTTAGACGGTTCCGGAGCGACGGCGCATTTGGCGGCGGATATTGTGACTGCGGGAAATGCGATTACGTTTAGTGACAGCGTGATTTTGGACGTGGGTGTTCTCTTGGACACGACGAACGGCGGCGGATCGGCGGGGGGAGCTAATATCAGTTTTCAGGGAACATTGAATGGATCGGTGGCGGGGACGGAGAATCTGACGTTGAGATCCGGAACTTCCGGAGACATTACATTTTCCGCGGTAGTGGGCGGAACAACGCGGCTTGGAATTTTTACGATCGACAATGCAAATAATGTAACAGCCTCTTCAACGATCTCGGCTGGCTCGCTGACGTTTACAGCAGATGACATGACATTCTCCGGCTCGGTGGATGTGGGTTCGGGAATTGTGACGTTAGTTCAAAATACCAGTTCGCGCCAGATTGATTTGGGAACGAATACGGTGGGTAAGCTTGGCCTTACAGATACCGAACTCGATCAAATTACAGCGGGTACTTTACGAATTGGTTCCACGGCAAACTCTGGAAGTATCACTATTTCTTCGGCGATAACAGCACCCGCAACGTACAGTACACTTTCACTGCGCACAGGCGGAACGGTGACGCAATCTGCTTCACTTGCGGTAAGTAGTCTGGATGTCCAGTCAGTGGGTGCGGTGACGCTCACAGACGCAGGCAACAATGTTGCGACTTTTGCTGCCAATGTGACTGGCGCGGGCAATGCCATCAGTTACACAGATGCTAATGCCGTTGCCATAGGAACCGTGGACGGAGTTGTTGGAATTACGACGAATGGTGGTGATGTGACTGTTGTGTCTGGCACTACGATCACAGTTAATGATGTGATTAATTCAAGTCCGGGATCAGGCGGAACGCTCACGATCGGTTCCGGGGTGACAATTAATGCGGCTCTCACGGTGGGGGCCGGTAACATTGTTTTGAATGGAGGAATGGGCAGTGTTGTGATTAATGGGACAATCACTTCGGGAACGACAATAACCATAACTTCAACCGACGATATTGATGTGCTTGCTTTGATTCAGGCGGCGGGTGCGGTTTCAGATATTATTCTGACTGCGGATACGAATTTGGACGGAGTTGGCGGCGTGCGGGTGAGAGTATCGGGCAAGGTAGATGCGGGACGGGACATTACTTTGACCGGCTCCAATTTTTCGCTGACGGCACCGGCTGTTGACAGCGTGATTATTGAATCCGACGGTGCGAACGATCAATTGCTGGCGCTCAGAAATATCTCTGTCCAAAAAGGCGCGGCGGCGCCCGTGGCGGCGGATCTTGAAATCGCCGGACTCATCACATCAACCGGCGGCGGAACGATCACTTTTGGTGGACCCGTTACCGTTCTTGGCAATACGACTCTTACCGGTTATGTTCCGATTTCGAATAATTTTGATGAATCAACTTATAATGTGACAGTGAATGGCAATCTCAATCTGAGCGCCGGTACTTTTTCGATGACGAGCGGCACATTAACTCTCACAGGAAATTTTACAAACGCTGCGACATTTATAGCGGGAACCGGAACGGTAGTGTTGAACGGAACTAATCAGACGATTTCCGGCGACACAACATTTTACAATTTAACGAAGACGGTCGCGGCGGCGGATGTACTCACCTTCGCGGCGGGTTCGACGCAGACGATTACGGGGACGATGACGTTACAAGGTGCGGCGGGCCAGCTGTTGTCGCTCCGCTCGAGCGCGCCCGGTACGCAGTGGAATGTTGATCCGCAAGGCACGCGCACCATTGCTTATCTCAATGTCCAGGATTCGCACAATACGAACGCGACCATAATCAATGCGGCGGAGACGGGAAGTGTGGATGGATTAGGAAATACGAACTGGTATTTCGGTGCGGCGGTATCAGGAAATGTTTATACCGATCTCGGGGTGAGCCTGATTGGGGATGGCGTGACGATTCGACTGGCGGTGGATGGGCGATTAATTGTTGAGCAGGCAGTGACTACCGGAGGGGCTTACACGTTCAGCAGTGTGGATTTGTTGAATGGCGGGAATGTGGATGTGTATATCTCGGGGAATGCGGTGAAAGGAAGCACGGTTACGATCGCTCCTGTCAATCCGGCGAGTGTGACGGGACTAGATATATATGGAAGCACGCTGATTGTGCGTCACGAAACTGCGGGTCCGATCGCGATTGCGAATTTGAATACGGCCAAGGGCGCGTTGGTTGATTCGGATATGCTTTATTCGGTGACAAGCGGCAGTCTGACGGTAGATCAAGGGTTATTCGTGTGGGCCACGAAGACGTTAACGGGAACCGGTGATATTACCGTCAATGGTGGAAATGTGTCAGGTGACGGCGCGATCAATCTTACCGGCGGAAATTTTGTACTTGTCGGCACGGGTAATTTCGGCGGCGCGACGGATTGGACATTCAACAATCTTACATTTGGAGATGGATCAGATGTCGGGACTACGTCGAAAGCGGGAACGAACCAAATAACGATGACGGGACAGCTTAAAATATCTGCAACTCATACTCTTCAGGCCGGAACAAGTCACTGGAATCTTGCGTGGGCCGGCAATAGTTATTTTACCGGGGTTACCCAAATCGCGGCGGGCGATTATCACACGGTAGCGTTGAAGACGGACGGAACGGTGTGGGCGTGGGGACTTAATTCATACGGTCAATTAGGCGACGGCACGACAACAAATTCATCCATACCCGTTCAAAGTCAAATTACGGGAATTGTCACCCGGATAGCGGCGGGTAATTCTCATACGGTAGCGTTGAAGACGGATGGAACGGTGTGGGCTTGGGGGTATAACGTGTATGGTCAGTTAGGCGATGGGACGACAACGGATTCGTCCGTACCCGTTCAAAGTCAAACAACGGGAATCATGAGCGAAATCACGGCGGGTTATTATCATACGGTGGCGTTAAAGAATGACGGGACAGTCTGGGCGTGGGGACTTAACAGGTTCGGCCAATTGGGGGATGGCACGACAACCGATTCATCGGTTCCTGTTCAAAGTCAAACATCGGGAATTATGAGCGAAATCGCGGCGGGCTCTTCTCACACGGTGGCGTTAAAGAATGACGGAACGGTGTGGGCATGGGGGGGGAATTGGTATGGTCAATTGGGTAATGGGACAACAAATAATTCGTCGGTTCCTGTTCAAAGTCAAATCACAGGCGTCGTGAGTGGGATTGCGGCTGATACGATACACACGGTGGCGTTAAAGACGGACGGGACAGTCTGGGCTTGGGGATATGGTGGATATGGTGAATTAGGAGATGGTACGACAAATAGTTCATCGATTCCTGTTCAAAGTCAGATCACGGGTGTTAGCCGGATAACGGCGGGCGATTATCATACGGTAGCGTTAAAGAGCGATGGGACGGTGTGGGCGTGGGGATATAACGGATATGGGCAATTAGGGGATGTGACGACGACGGATTCATCAGTTCCAGTTCAAAGTCAGACTACGGGAGTTGTTACCCGGATAGCAGCGGGTAGCGCTCACACGGTGGCGCTAAAAACTGACGGAACAGTCTGGACGTGGGGATATAACGCATTTGGGCAATTAGGAGATGGCACTCTGATGTCTCCGCAGCTGACACCTGTCGGGGTCATTTCAACTCTTACGTCTTTTGTCATCTTGGGCACTTTCGATTGTCAGACATCGCTTTTTGAATATTCCGGAATTACCAGTAATGTTACAAGTACAACTTATTATGATCTTAAGTTCAATAACCCCTCATCGACATTCACTCTCGGAGGAGCAATCACTGCGTTGAGGCATATTGATATTACGACGGGAACTCTTGATTCAAATGTAAGTGATATCACTGTTGGTGGTAATTGGACGAATTCGGCAGCATTTATTCCGGGTACTCGCACGGTAACTTTCAACGGCGCTGGCTCTGTTCTTGGTGCGAACGTCACTTCCTTCAATAATGTTTCTATTACCGGAAATCTCACGGGTCATTCGGTGAATATGAATGTCGCCGGCGACTGGCTGAGTACGGGTACATTTACGGCAGGCGTGGGTATGGTTACCTTTGATAGTGTCAATACTCAGATGCTTACGAGTGGTGGATCGAGTTTTTACGATATGACACATTCGGGTTCTGGCACGCTGCAGCTTCAAGATGCGCTTGTGATTTCTAACAACATTACCAACTCTGCCGGCACTCTCGATCTTAATGGTCAAAATTTTTCCGTTACGGGAACGCTAACCAATCCGGCCACGATACAATTAAAAGGAAATGAAAACGTTACTCTGACTTCGGGCAATGACACGACTCAGGGAACTTGGAACTACGTTGGCGATGGCGACGCGACGGCGAGCAGTTTTATCATCAAAGATTTTGGCGCTAACGATTATTGCAATTTAAGTATCAATGCCGTTGATGGCAGTATCGACTATTTCACCAACGCTTCTAATCTGGTTATCAATGGATCCCTGAACTCAAGTGGGGGGACTTTTTCAGTGGACGCGAATATTTACAGCGTTGGCCAAATGAATTTCTACGGGCCGGTAATTTTCGCCGCGAGCGGATTCCTTCTTGATTCCACAAATTCTGGAGCTTCTCCTGGCGCTAATATCAACTTCTACAACACGATTGACGGAACGAATCCCGGCGTGGAGGGCTTTACTCTGACCGCGGGCACGGGAAATATTTATTTCGCTAACACTGTCGGCGGTAATGTGCGGCTGGGTGATATCAACATTGCCAGCGCCCGGGACTTCTGGGCCGATTGGCGGATCTCGGCGGCGAGTTTTGTGATGACGGCTACAGGTTATGCCGGTTTTGATGACAATGTGGATACCGACGGTGCAGGCGGAATCAGCCTGACGGCCGGGGATTTGGATTTGGGGTGGACGAACGGTTATTCTCCGTACTTCACAACGACAGGCGGCGGCGACATTGTTCTTAAGGCCGATTCGACGCTTTTCGGTGCTGGAAGTATTTATTTTGACTATAACGATTTTAATTCGGGCCGCGATTTGACAATCGAGACCAACGATAGTTTGTGGATCAATGCAAGCGATTTCACATTTACGGTCGCGCGAAATTTAAGTTTGAACTCGAAGGCAGGATCGATCACCGTTAACGCGCCGTTTACTGCGGGGGGTAACGTGACTTTGATTGCCGCCGGAACTATTGATATTTCGAATTCCGTGACGGCGACGGGCGGTGCGAGCAATGTCATGACGGTTACCAACGGCGGGTTCTTCATAACCTCGGCGGCGGGCGATATTACTTTGGATGGAAATTTTGTTCAGAACGGTGTCGGTATTGTGAATTTGGCCGGCGACATTAATACCGGACTCGGAGCGGGTCGCACCATCAACTTTGCCAGCGATGTTTCGCTGACCGGAAATGTGGTTCTCACCGGCGATCTGCCGATTTCGACCAGCAATTTCGACATGGCTACTTTCGACATGACATTGAATGGTGACTTGACGATGACGGGCGGCAGTCTTACCGCTGCTTCCGGCACGCAATATTATCGAGGCAACTTCACGATTTCAGGCGGAACGTTTACACCGGGTACGAGCACAGCAACGTTTGACGGTGTTGGCAGTCACACAATTACTTCCGGCGGCGCCAGTTTCAACAACGTTACGATTTTGTCGGGAACTTATACGTTGCAGGATGCCTTCAATGTTCGCGGAAACCTAAATATTCAGTGGCAGAGTGGCTATTCATCCCGACGCGCCATCATCATTGATCGCACGAAAGTTCCGGCAGACTTGACGGGCTTCCCGGTTCTCGTGAGCGTCACAGATGCAAGCCTCATCGGCAAAGTGCAAAACGGTTCTAATTATACGATCAAGTTTACGGATGCACTTGGCGCCGTGATGCCGTATCAAGTCGAATATTACGATGATACGACGGGCAAACTCATCGCTTGGGTGAAGGCGGATCTGTCGAGTGTGCGGGATACGACGCTCTACCTTGATTACGGCGCGAGCGCTACTGCGGATACTCAGAACGCGTCGGCGGTGTGGGATTCGAACTATGCCGGCGTGTGGCATCTGGCAGACGGAACGGTTTTAAGCACGACTGACTCGACGGCTAACGCAAACAATGGATTGATACTCGGTCCGACGGCGACAGCAGGACAGATTGATGGGGCGGGAAGCTTTGGCGGAATAAACGATTATATCAGTATTCCTGACAGCAATAGCTGGAACCTCACTACGTCAGACGGTACGATCAGCGTATGGTTTTATGTCGACACGATGCCAGCGACTGCGGCTGATGCCGGCGGGCTCGTGAATCAGGTCAATAATGACCAGAATTGGGCCATATATTATTACGGGGATGGCAGGGTAGGCGTGGGCAGGGCAGGGATCAATGAAATAGTGAGTGCCGGGGGAATTATCTCTTCGGGACAATGGTATAACGCAGTTGTTGTGACATCGGCGGGCACAACGACCATTTATGTTAACACGGCGAACGTTGCTTCAGACACTACGGCGGTCTGGACTGATTCGTCGAATCCTTTACGCATCGGTGGGCATACCTATAACAATATCCCTTATTATGTTGCTGGCAGAATCGACGAAGTTCGCTTCTCCTCGACAGCCCGATCAGCCGAATGGATTCAGACCGAATACAATAACCAATCAAATCCTTCCACGTTCCATACCTTGGGCGGCGAGGTGACCAGCGCTTCGGTTCTTGTTGCCGGATCCAATTCAATTAATGTCGGAGGTAACTGGACGAATACGGGCGCCACCTTTAACGCGAACACTGGAACGGTGACATTCGATGGAGCTGGCATACAAAATATTACTTCGAGTGGAACGAGTTTTAATAATTTCACCGTGAACAAATCAGCTGGAAGCGCTGTGCTGATTGATGCCCTCGATGTGAATGGCAATGTGATAATTACTGCCGGTGATCTGGCTAGCGGTGGCCAGAATATCAAGGTAGCCGGCAACTGGACAAATTCCGGCACGTTCACGGCTGGATCCGGCACCGTAACTTTTGATGGTACGTCCGCGCAAACGATCACTAGCGGCGGATCAAACTTCAATAATTTAACGTACTCCGGATCAGGCACGCTCGAGCCAACGGACGCGCTCACGATGGCAGGAGACTTGCAGGTAACAGCCGGATCATTGATTGGCACAAAGAATATTGCAGTTCAGGGCGGCGATGTGACGGGTGACGGTACGATTAATCTTATCGGCGGAACATTTTCGCTCGCGGGCACCGGCAATTTTGGCGGTGCGACTGACTGGACGTTCAATCATCTCACCTTCGGCGACGGCGCGACCGCGGAAGTGACTTCAAAAATCCTGGCAAATCAGGTTACCGTGTCAGGTCAGCTGACGGTAGAGCTCAATCATCGGCTTGAAGCAGGAAGCGGAACATGGAATCTCAACACAACGGCCGTCGGGACTCTCAGTAACATCAGTCAGATTGCCGGCGGTGGTTATTTTACTGTTGCACTTACGATGGATGGTTTGGTTTATGCGTGGGGATACAATGCGCAGGGTCAGTTGGGTGATGGGACGACGAATAATTCTTCTGTGCCGGTCGAGGTGTTGGGCGTCGGCGGTGTGGGATTCCTGAAGAATATATCATTTATCAAGACCGGATATGATCACACGGTCGCGCTGAAAAGCGATGGCTCGCGCGTTTACGCGTGGGGAAGCAATGATCACGGCCAGTTGGGCAATAACGGTGCGACGGGCAATTCGTCAACGCCGGTGGAGGTATTGGGCGTCGGCGGCGTGGATTATTTGCAAAATATTTCTCAGATTGATACGGGACTTTTCCATACGGTGGCTCTGAAGAGTGGTGAAGGCCCGAAGGTTTACGCATGGGGAGGAAATAATAAAGGTCAGTTAGGTGACGGCACGATGAATGATGCCTTGGTCCCGGTCGAAGTTTTGGGAATGGGTGGAATTGGAAATCTGCAGGACATAGTTCAAGTTGCTGCCGGGTTTTATCATACGGTCGCTCTGAAGACTGATGGAACCGTGTTGGCGTGGGGAGATAACGCGTCGGGTCAGTTGGGTGACGGAACGATGAATGATTCCTCGGTGCCAGTAGAAGTTGTCGACATTAGCGGCTTTGGAATTCTGCTGAATATTTCCCAAATCGATGCAGGCAGCTATCACAGCGTGGCCCTCTCCAATAACGGTTTCTGGGCGTCGGCGGTGTGGGATTCCTGAAGAATATATCATTTATCAAGACCGGGTATGTTCACACGGTCGAGCTGAAAAGTGATGGCTCGCGTGTCTACGCTTGGGGAATCAATAATTTCGGCCAGATAGGCGACGGCACAACCAACAATTCCTTGATACCGATAGAAGTGTTGGGCGTTGGTGGCACCGGATTTTTACAAAATATTTCGAAGATCGCCGGTGGCGGCGCCCATTCGATAGCCATGACGACGGGAGATGCGGCAGTGTACGCGTGGGGGTATAACGCGTACGGCCAATTAGGTGAGGGGACGACGAGCGACTCCACGAGTCCAAAACAAGTTATTTTTGACGCGGCCCCGTTGGTGATCAATGGTGTCTTTGATCCCCAGACATCCACTGTGGAATATTCAGGGAGCGTCCCCTCCGTGAATACGCGAGTAAACAATCCGACTTACTACAATCTCAGAATTAATAATGCCGGTGAGACTTATGTGCCTGCCGGTCCCGTCGTGGTGAATGGAAGTTTGAATCTGATTTCCGGCACCTACGCGCCAGCCTACAACACAACCACCGTTGGTACGATGACTTTTAGCGGGCCGGTAACGCCTACGGATTCCGTGGAATTCAATTCCGGAAATTCCACGATGACGTTTAACAATATTCTCGCGGCGGGTGTGAATGCGCTGACATTGACCGCGGATTCAATCAGTTTTTCGGGTGGCGCGGGATCGGTGAGCGGCACAGGTTCGATCACACTTCAACCAGCGGCGGCTGGAACCAGCATTGGCATCGCGGGTGCGGCCGGAACCATGCAAATCCCGATACCCACAGCGTTGGTTGACGGATTCAGCAATATCATAATTGGCCGCGCGGATGGAACCGGTTTGGTGACCGTGAACGCAATTTCGTTCAGCGATCCCGTGACGATTCGCTCTCCGATGGCGGGCGGGGCGATTCAGGTGGATGGTGAAATTACGGGCACTGGAAATTCTTCAATCACACTGACAACGGACGGGAACGTCACATTTGGCGCTGCGGGTGCGGTGAATACGCCGAATGATGCGACGCTTACCGCGACAAATGGTTCGGTGCTGGGCGACGCGGCGGCGCTTACGAATGTGACGGCGAATAACCTTACGATTACTTCTCTTGGCGGTGTTGGGACTGCGGTTGATGCCCTTGAAACCAATGTGACTACTTTGACGGCCAATGTGACGGCGGCCGGGATCATCAATGTTGAAGAATTCGACGCGATTACGCTGGCTAACGTGACGACATTTTCCGGCTCCGTTAATGTGGTCTCGGGCGGTGATATGTCGGTGGATGTGGTGAGCGCTGTCGGCGATACGATTACGCTCGACTCGGCCGGAGCGATTGAGGAAAGTGGTGCGGATGCGGCCGCTGATTTGGTGGCCACCGATGCAGATTTGACATCGGTCAATGGTATCGGTGAGGCGGGCACTTTGGAAGTGGATTTCAGCATGAACTCCGCCACGTTCAAAGTGACGGGAACGGGCGGGATCAACGTGAAGGATACTTCCGGCGGATTGGGTGTGGCCAGCGCGACCACGGTGAATGGAGCGATTACTTTGGAATCAGTTGGCGGGGATCTGAATCTTACTACCGTGACGGCAGGTGGTGTCGGACGCAATGTTATTCTTACAACAACGACAAGCGGCGATGTGAACGTAGACAATGTGGCGGCTGCGGGCGATACGGTTACGATTAATTCCGCGGGCAAAATTGAGGAAATCGGAACTGATCTGGGTGTGGATTTGGCGGGCGGAATCGGAAACTTTACGGCGGCTGGCAGTATCGGGAATCCGGGTCCGATTGAGGTATGTTTTGATACGATAACAGCGACGGTAACAGGAGTTGGAAATATTGCGTTGAATGAATGCGATGGATGCGCGGCATCGCTGTCAACAGCAGCCGGCAATATTAATTTCACGGCCGGCGGTGACATAACTGCCGGAGCGATAACGGCGACGGGCGGCAGTTTTACTGTTTCGACAACGGGCGGCGGATCGATTTTGGATGGTAACGGTCCGCTGGTGAATTTTACCTCCAGCGCTAATTCCACATTAACCGCATCGGGACTGGCGGGCACAATTGGCACCGCATTGAATGCGGTGGAAGCGAATGTCACCGGAGGCACATTGACCGTCATTGCTCCGGGTGCGGCAGGAGGTGTGTCTGTAAACATGACAGGCACGGTATGGCCGGTTAACACATTGACTTTATTCGGAACTTACAACGGTGCCGTGTACTGGAATGGAGTAAACTTGCTTATTGTGGCGGAAACGATTCAAGCGCAAATTGCGGTGGCCGCGTCGGAGCTTATCAACGATTCGTTGGAACGAAGGATGTTTTACGTGGACGAAAACTTCCAGATGTTCTATTTGGAACTTCCTAATTACGACTATATTCACAGGAAAAAAGTGGGTAAGAAGAAATAGCCGTGGCACCTTCTTCTGTTAATTGGTTTTATGTCCTGCCGATACATAATAAGTACTAAACCGATATCTTTGGAGGATTTGTGAAGCCTAATTATTTTATCTTCTTATTCATATGCAGTTTGCTGGTTAATCTTCCGACTGCTTTTGCTCAGCAGCAGCCGCCTCCAGGTTCCAATGTGAGCCGGCAGGTTGAATTGATGGGATCTCAATCCCGCGAATTTGCGAAATCCAGTGAACTCAAGAAACCCGAAGTCCAAAAACGTCCAGAAATCGAAGAACCCATCGCTATTCAAGAGGGGCAGGAGTTTCCCAAAAAGGAAGTTTTTATTAAAGAAATTGGTTTTTCCGGTAACACGGTTATTCCTTCAAATGAAATCAAAAAAATCACTGCCAAATTTGAGAATCGGAAAGTGCTTCTTCCCGAACTGGCCCAATGTTCCAAAGAAATCACTGCTTTGTACCGCTCAAAGGGATACGTGACCAGTCAGGCATATCTGCCTCCGCAAAAAATTATGGAAGGCAAAGTCGAGATCAGAATTCTTGAAGGTAAGGTTGCCGATATTAAAATTCAGGGAGAAAAACATTTTACCAAGTATGGTGTTAAGCGCTTGGTTCACTTAAAACATGGACAGGTATTTAAAGTCCAGCATTTGGAAAACAGTTTGGTCCGCATCAATCGAAATCCTGATATTACCGCACGTGCTGTTTTGGCGCCGGCCAAAGAAAAAGAAGCCACCGATGTTGTTATCACGGTGAAAGACAAGTTTCCGATGCACGCTGGCCACCAGTGGGACAATCTTGGAACTAAGTCATCTGGAACAACGCGCCAGAATATAATCGCGACGCATAATGATTTTTTAACGCTCAATGACCGGATGATAAGCCGTTTCGTGATTTCAGAATATCATGCTTTTATCGGTGAATCGGCTTCGTATTCATTTCCTCTTGATGCCCGCGGCGACACGTTCAATATGAACTTCAGCAATTCCAACTTGTCGTTGATCGGTAAGGTCAAACAATTTGAGATTCGAGGCCGCTCAACAACATTTGGACCATCGTTTACGTTTCCATTATTTATGACTCCGAAATGGGAAGGGGACTTCACTAGCGGTTTTGATATTTCAACAATCAAAAGCCGGATTTTGGCGCATGAGGTTTCGGATGATGAACTTCGGGTTCTGCGATTCGGTCCGAATATTTCTCAATTCGATAAGTGGGGCCGGACAGTGTTGACCAATCAATTCAGCCAGGGATTTAGCAGTTTTTTGGGAGCCTTGGAAAAAAAAGATGATAAAGCCAGCCGACCAGATACCGGCGGGCAATTTTTCTCATGGAGTCTTGGCGGCGCGCGTTTTAACCGCTTTTTGTTTGATTCGATTGTTGTGGTGCGCGGAGCAATGCAAATTACGCCGGACCGGCTGGTTTCTTCTGAGCAGTTTCGTGAAGGTGGCATGGAGACAGTGCGTGGCTATCCGGAAGGAGATTATTTGGGGGATAAAGGATATACCGGATCGTTTGAATTGCGGTTTCCACCGTACTTGATTCCCAAAAATTTTGAATTGTTTGGACAAAAACCGCGCGAGCAATTTCAATTGGTCGGATTTACGGATATCGGCAAGTCTTGGCTAAATAAGGGGTTGCCTGGCGAACAGGATGAAAAATGGCTGATGGGTATTGGTGGTGGTGTTCTTGTGGATTTGTTTAATCATTTTACCGCGCGTATTTATCTTGCCGAGGCAATTGGTGATGGCCCCAGCGATGGCGACACCTTCCGGATTCATTTCGTTCTCAATACCGAGTTTTAAAAACACTAGTCACAACTTCACTCCTTTCGTAGAATAGCCCCCTTATTGGCCACTAAGAAAGGAGTTTTCCATTGAGTACCTCAGTTCACATCAAACAAGAAAATCTCTCATCAGAAAAAATCCAATCTAATTCCCGGTTTACACCTCAAGACAAGACGGAATTGAGCGGAAAGGTAAAACAAATACAAACTAAGTTCCGCGAAGAGTTTGCCAACGCCTCTAATGGCAAAGGCCGTTTGCATTTGAAAAAAGTTCTTCGGGGCTGGACACTTCCGTGGATTGATTTAGAAATTCCAGAATCTGTTTCCCTCAAAGATCCGCTGGATAAAGACGGCAAGCTCGTGATCGAAAATAAAAATATTCAGGATGTAATTTGTGTTGCTGAAAAAGTGCGCTCCCAAAAGTGTGAAGTGTGGGTTAATCTGGGAATTGGTGGTTCAGACTTAACGACGCAAGCCATTGTCTGGTCTACACTTAGCACGCATCATAATTTTCTTCCGCGTGAGGCTCGCGGCGGGGCACCTGAAATTCATTTCATCGGAAATGATTTTAGTCCGGAAAAAGTTTCAGATTTACTCGAAGGCTTGGATAAGCGCGGACTTTTGCAAAAAACAAAATTTAATGTCATTTCGAAATCGGGAAGTACTCAGGAAACTTTGGCCGCGTTTTTGATTGTCCGCGATTTTCTTCAAAAGCGGTTGAATCTAAAAAGCGGGGTGGGGCAATTTTTTGTAGCGACCACGGGTCTGAATGAAAAAAGTCTTTTATTTCAGCTGAATAAAATCGATCCGTTTTACGCGATGCTTTCGGTGCCCGATGGAACGGGAGGGCGGTTCTCGGCTTTTTCACCCGTCGGACTTCTTGCGTTAGCGGTGACCGCGAATGAGAAGTTAGGCGAAAGTCCGCGCTCGCGGGTGATGGATGCGATGAGCGGAATTAAAGACGCGATTTCTGATATGCTTGATAATCCGGCCGATAACGAAAAAAACGTGGTGTTTCAGTCGGCGATGAATCAGGTAATCGCGGAAGTAAAAAAGAAAAAAACTTTCTTGATTATGATTGTTTACGATCCGCTTTTAAAACAAGTGGGCGATTTAGCGCAGCAGCTTTATTCTGAGTCGGTTCAGAAATTCGGTCAAGGGATGGATTTTGTTTCGATTGTCGGTTCCGAAAAAATGCATTCGATTTGGAACGGCGCGGCAGAGGGAACCGGTGCGATGCGGGATCTGGTGCTTTTTGTGGGCACTCAAAAAACAGCGGCCGGCCGCGATTCAGTAATTCCTCACGGAAGCGCTATTAAAGGAAAAGAAATTGAATCGATGGAGGGACTGCCGCTATCGAAAGTGCAACAGGCTTCGATGGAAGGTGTTATGCGTGACGCGACGGAACGCGGCATTCTTAATTACACGATTGTGATTCCTGAACGTACTGTGCGTGAAGTGGCGCGTTTCATTTATCTTTTTCAGTCAATCGTTGCGGTGGAAGGAAAACTGCGCGGACTTGAAAAAGAGCAATTCGTGGATGGAACCTACAAAGATTTTACGTATCTGCAGGACGGCGTGGAAGGTTACAAAATTCAGACGAGAGAAATTTTAATGTCATCCCGGAAAAAACGGGAATGACAATCAAACCGTACGCGAAGCAATAAGCGTCGGTTCAGTGGAAACCGGTTGATGCATGGGCTCGATGCCATTGAAGGGCGAGACAAATCCCGCCGAGTCGGGATCGCCCTGTGACTCATTCACATAAAAATGGAAGTGAATGTGAATGGTGAGGCAGCTGATAATGTGCTCCAGATTCCAAATCTTGCGGTTCTCCCACCAAGCTTTTATCACCTTGAAGAAAAATTGACGCCGGATTTTATTCCGGGTCAGCACGAAGTGTTTAAAGATTTGCCCCATAAACTTCATGCCTTTCAAAAATCCCATCCAACTAAATTTGTCCGGCTTGCGCAACGGTTCATATTTTCTGAAATTTGAGAAGCACTTGATCAGGCGTTCGGCCATTGCCTCATACGAGTACATCGCACGGATTAACCAGTTGTAGCCGGTTTTGATTTCCTCCTGCGACATCAGCTTCGGGATAAAATTCAAATCACCGGAACCGTGCCCGCGCCATTTTTCCGAATCCTCAATCATGCGCGAAAGATCCATCGTCAGGCGGCCCTCTTTTTCCAGGCGGTCATACAGTGGGGTAAGCGGAATCGCTACCAGAATACCCGCTGTGGTGAAGGGGATGCCCGCTTCTTGAAGAAAATCGAGCTGTTCCTGAAAAATTTGATTATCGTCGTGGTCGAATCCCACAATCATGCCGGACCAGGTGACGATATTGTAAGACTGAACTTTTTGTACGCTTTCCACGAGCGAGCGTTTCAGGTTCACAGTTTTCATTGTTTCCGAAAGGCTTGATTTGCGTGGAGTTTCGATACCGAAAAACATGCCGCCGAAATTCGCCTGCCGTGCCAGCTCCAGAAGATCGTCGCGCTCGGCGACGTTGATTGTCAGCTCACAGTTCCAGCGAATCGGGAAATTGTGCTGTTTGCCCCAATCCACAAGAGCTTCCAGGATTTTTTTTGCGGAAACGGGATTTCCAATAAAGTTGGCGTCCGAAAACGTCACGTTGTTTGCCCCGATTTTGCGCAAAACTTCCGCTTCCTTGATGATTTGCTCGACGGATTTGGCGCGTGGGATGCGTCCGTCGGAGATGATGATATCGCAGAATTCACATTTGAAGGGGCACCCGCGGGTGGTTTGTAGATAAAAACAGGCGTAGCGATCCGCTTTCAATAGGTCAAAACGGGGCGTCGGGGACTTTGAAATGTCGATATTGCCTTCTTGAACGTAAAGCCGCTTGTGCTTGCCCTGCTTGTATTCTTCAATAAATTGAGGCCAGGTGTATTCCGTTTCGCCCTTGAAACAGACATCATAAAAAGGGAGGAACTTTTCGCCGATCAGGGAAGAGTACGGACCGCCAAAAACTAGGGTTTTGCCGCGTTTTCTAAATTCCGCAGCGATTTCTAGCGCCCGTGGCACCTGAACGTTAAACGCCGTCATTGCGACAATGTCGCATTCCCGCTCAAAATCCATCGGCTCTACGTTTTCATCGAGAATTTCTACATCTACATCAGGGGGGGTGAGTCCGGCAACGGTGCATAGACCAACGGGGGCATGGGCGTGAGCGGGGGTCAAATGGCGAATCCCTCGAAAGCACCACAGGGAATCGGGGAATAAAGGATTGATTAAGAGTATCTTCAAGAAACCTCCATGTTTTGCCGGAATGTCGCATTAGTATAAAGAAATCTTTGTTCAATGGAAGAAGAATGTTGAAGTCTTGGTCGGCTTGAGTATAATCATCCGCTTTTGATGCAGTCCTTTGGCAGTTTAATTCAATCTCGGGTATACTTATTGAGTGTGAAAGTGAGGCTTTCCATGAAACAACAGCGCAATTACGACAAAATTAAGAAGCAGCTTGAAGAACAGCGCAAAGTCGTTGCGGCTGGAATTGATCATTTCACCACAGACAATTTGAATATGAGCCAAAGAGATGCCTCGGGTGATTTGTCAGGCTACACCTTTCACATGGCTGATGTTGCCACGGATAATTTCGACCGTGAATTTAGCATTGATCTGGCGTCGAACGAGCAGCAGCTTTTAAACCGGATCGATGAAGCCCTCAAGAAAATTGAAGAAGGAACTTACGGTGTTTGCGAAAATTGCAATGTTCCTATTGGTATGGAAAGGCTCAAAGCCGTTCCGTACGCCCGCCTTTGCATCAAATGTAAAGAAGAAGAGGAGAAAAAGGCCAAGCGCGGATAGTACAGCATGAACGCTACTTGTCCTTGCCGAGTCAGTACCTGGTTTTTACCCCTTGTTATTCTGCTGGTTGTCTGTCTGGATCAAGCCTCAAAATCTTGCATAATGTATTATCTCAGGGATACGGAATCCTTGCCTGTTATCTCCAATATTTTTCATCTGACACTGGTTCGGAACACCGGAATTGCTTTCGGATTTTTTCACGGCGGATCAAAATGGTTGTTAGCTGCGATTTTTCTGGGGATTTTAGTTCTGTTCTACCTCACCTTTCAAATGAGAAACGAATTATTAATGTTCCGCCTGAGTTTTGGATTTGTGCTGGGCGGTGCGCTTGGTAATGTCATTGACCGTATGACTCAGGGCGCGGTGATTGATTTTTTGGATTTCCGGATTTGGCCGGTGTTCAATCTGGCCGATTCTTTTATCACGGTGGGTGTTTCTATTTTGGTTCTCCTGATTTTGAAAGGAAAGCGAGCTTAATTTATGCTGCCAATTATTTTTAGTGTTGGACCGATTCATTTGTACTCTTACGGCCTCATGTTTGCCATTGGCGTGCTTGCGGCCATTTTCTATTTATCAAAACAACAGCCGGTTGCCGGATTGAAACAGAATCAGATTATTGATTTGATTCTGTTTCTGACGTTTGTGGGAATTTTGGGCGGCCGTGTTTTTTATGTCCTGCAGCACTTCGATTATTACCAGAAAAATCCGATGGAAGTATTTGCGGTTTGGCAGGGCGGACTCGTGATTTATGGCGGGTTAATCGGCGCGGTGGTGGGGCTCGCCATTTTCTGTTTGATTCGCCGCGTCAATTTCTTTGAACTGACGGATCTTTATTTTCCCGCTGTGTCGCTGGCGATGGCTTTCGGACGCATCGGTTGTTTTCTGAATGGTTGTTGCTACGGCACCCCGACACATTTGCCGTGGGCGGTAAAATTCCCGTTCTTGAAAGAGGTGGTTCATCCTACGCAGATTTATTTTTCGATTTTTGACTTTATTTTGTTTGTCTTTTTGGCGTACCGTTACCCGCGCCGATCTTTTGTGGGCGAAATCACCATCGCTTATCTGGTGCTGTACGGACAGAACCGGTTTATGGGCGAGTATTATCGCGGGGATAATATTCCTGTCATCTGGGGGATGACGCAGGCTCAAATTACATCGCTTGCCTTCGTTGTTGTCGCCGGCGTGCTTTACCTGATCCTTTTCCGAAAGAAAGATATCGTTTCTACTTCTAATGAAAATAGACAAAACCTTCCGCGTTGAACCGTTCGACACGGGTCAACGCATCGACACTTATCTGGCCCGGAATCTTATGGGCGAGCTCTCACGCAGTCAGCTGAAAAAATATTTTGCCTCCGGTGTGATCAAAATTAATGATGTCCGCTGCAAGCCCCATACGGTGGTGAAGGGCGGCGACGAGATTGAGGTGAATCTTGTCACCGAAGGCGGTATGCATTTGGAAGCAGAAGAAATTCCACTCGAGATTCTTTTCGAAGACAAAGATTTGATCGTCATTAATAAACCAGTGGGGATGGTGGTTCATCCCGCGCCGGGAAACAAAGAGCACACTCTCGTGAATGCGCTTTTATTCCATTTGGGCGGCGAGCTTTCGAAAACCCGGGATGCGCTTCGTCCCGGAATCGTACACCGGCTCGATAAAGATACGTCCGGCATTCTGGTGGTTGCGAAGAATGAGATGGCGCATGCGTCACTGGCCAAGCAAATTAAAAATCGCACGGCGAAACGGATTTATTGGGCTTTCGTGAAAGGTGTGGTTCAGCATGATCAGGGAGAATGCCGCGAGCCGATTGGCAGGGCGTTTGTGAACCGGAAAAAAATCATCGTCAAACCTACTGGCGGCAAAACCGCGCATACAATGTTCCGCGTTCTTGCGCGCTACAAATCAGCGACATTGCTTGAGGTGAGCCTGGGAACCGGCCGTACGCATCAAATTCGTGTGCACATGGCGCATTTGGGGCATCCCGTTTTGGGCGATGTTTT
This sequence comes from Candidatus Omnitrophota bacterium, assembly GCA_016214265.1. Lineage (GTDB taxonomy): Bacteria > Omnitrophota > Omnitrophia > Omnitrophales > JACROU01 > JACROU01. The sequence goes on along the minus strand of JACROU010000034.1, from coordinate 50,994 downwards.
CTATGGCGTGAAGAACCCTTTTATCAACCGTCAGGCCCTGCACGCTAAACGGCTTACCATTCAGCATCCCCGCACAGGAAAAACACTTACGTTTGAATCTGACTTGCCGGAAGATATGAAGGTGCTTATCCGGCAGTTGGAAATAAGCTGATTGTCTGTTAAAATCCTAACCTTATGTCATTCAACACGATCGAAGAAATAATCTCTGATATCCGCGCGGGCAAGATGGTTATTATGACCGATGATGAGTCGCGTGAGAACGAAGGCGATTTAGTTTTTGCCGCGCAATGCGTTACGCCGGAAATGATTAATTTCATGTCCAAACACGGGCGCGGTCTGATTTGCGTGCCGATGACGGAAGATCGAGCCAATGAATTTTATCTTTCGGACATGGTGGGCAAGAACAAAGATGACATGTCGAAAACCGCATTTACATTTTCTGTCGATGCCAAACTCGGAATCACTACGGGTATTTCCGCGTTTGACCGCGCGCGCACGATTGAGGTGCTGGTCGACCCCAAAAGGAATTTTCGCGATATTGCCAGTCCCGGCCACATTTTTCCGCTTAAAGCCAAACAGGGCGGCGTCATGACCCGCGCTGGACACACCGAGGCCGGAGTTGATTTGGCGCGGTTGGCCGGATTTCAGCCGATGGCTGTGATTTGTGAAATTATGAATGATGACGGTACGATGGCACGAACGCCGGAACTTCTTGTTTTCGCCAAGCAACACGGACTCAAAATCGGCACGATTCAATCGCTGATTGAGTACCGTTATAAGTTTGACAAGCTGGTAGAGAAAATGAGTGAAGCGAAACTGCCCACTCAGCACGGTGAATGGAAGATTAAGTTATATCGATCGCACGTGGATGGAAAAGATCACGTGGCGATGGTGCGTGGCGATGTGAATGACAAGTCGACGATGGTGCGCGTTCACTCGGAATGTTTCACGGGCGATGTGCTGGGGTCCCTGCGCTGCGATTGTCAGTATCAGCTTCTTGGCGCGATGAAAATGATTGAAGATGCCGGCACCGGTGTTCTTCTTTATATGAGGCAGGAGGGGCGCGGCATTGGTTTGGCTAACAAAATCAAGGCTTACGAATTGCAGGATCAGGGGCTGGATACGGTCGAAGCGAATCAGCAGCTGGGGTTTAAAGCGGATCTTCGCGATTACGGTGTCGGTGCGCAAATTTTACGCGATCTGGGACTGGCCGAAATTCGGCTCATCACGAACAATCCCCGGAAAATTGTCGGGCTCGAAGGGCACGGACTAAAAGTGGTCGAACGCGTTCCTTTGATTATGCCCAAACACGAACTGAATGAAACGTACTTAAAAACAAAACAAGAAAAATTGGGTCATCGGTTGTAATAGTTGCCATTCGCGCTTTTGCGGAAATGACAAAAGCCATTTTTACCCCCATTTCACTCCATGACAAAAATTTTGGAAGGCAAATCAATTGGAAGAAAGAGGCGTGTTGGCATTGTCGCGTCCCGGTTTAACGGTGAAATTACCGAGCGGCTGTTGAAAGGCTGTCTGGCTGAATTGGTCCGCGCGGGCGTGAAAAAAGAAAATATCACGGTGACTTGGGTGCCGGGGGCTTTTGAGATTCCGTTTGTCGCGCAGGAATTGATCGTGAAGAAAAAGAATGACGGCGTGATCGCGCTGGGTGCCGTCATCCGCGGCGAAACGGCTCATTTCGATTATGTCTCTTCCGGTCTGGTGCAGGGAATTATGAAAGTTCAGCTCGTGACGCGCTCGCCGATTGCTTTCGGTGTTCTGACCACGAATACGGACCGGCAGGCACTGGAACGCTCCGGCGGCAAGCACGGCAACAAAGGCCGCGAGGCGGCCGAAGTGCTTCTTCAGATTCTGAATTTAAAGGATCAAATTTAATGCGCAAACGCACGATTGCCCGGGAATATGCCCTTCAAATTTTATATCAACTTCATCTGACGCAAAGCGAGGTGGATGATGTGCTTCGTGATTTTTGGGAGCACAGCGATTTGGATGATCCGGAAATCCGGAAATTTACCGAAGGGCTGGTTCGGGGGACCACCGGGAAAATTATGGAACTCGATGAGTTAATCAAAAAGTACGCTGAAAATTGGCATTTAAACCGCATGGCCGTGATCGACCGTAATATTTTGAGGCTGGCCGCTTACGAATTGCTCAACTCCGCTGATGTTCCTCCCAAAGTGACCCTCAATGAAGCTGTGAACCTTGCTAAAAAATTTTCCCAGGCGGATTCCGGAAAATTTGTGAACGGCATTCTCGATAAAATCAGTCACTCTGAAAAACTTCCGAGCGGGAAAGAACAATAGCTATTAGCTAATAGCTATCAGCCAATAGCTGAAAACATCATTTTATGTCTAAACATGGCAAGTGGATTGATCATTGCATCAGATTCGCGCAGCAGGGCAGGGGACGCGTGTCACCGAATCCGATGGTAGGCGCCTGCGTTGTGAAAAAAGGGAAATTGATCGCGGGAGGGTATCATTCCTTTTTCGGCGGTCCGCATGCGGAAGTCGTTGCGCTGAAAAAGGCGGGCTTCCGAGCCAAAGGGGCAACTCTGTACGTGAGTTTGGAGCCCTGCTCGACGTATGGAAAAACGCCGCCGTGCACCGATGCGATTTTGAAATCCAGTGTGAACGAAGTGATTGTCGGTGCTTTGGATCCGAATCCTCGTCACCACAAAAAGGGGATTTCAATCTTGAAAAAGGCAGGTGTGAAAGTCTCATCCGGGATTCTCGCTGACAAAGTCGCCGAGCAAAACGAAGCCTTTTTCACGTTTCACGCGAAGAAGCGTCCGTTTGTGATCCTGAAAATGGCTGAAAGCCTTGACGGGAAAATCACGACAGCCAAACACTCGCGCGAATGGATCAGCGGGCTTGAGGCACGGAAATGGGTACACCGGCTGCGAAGTAAAGTCGACGCGATTTTGGTCGGAACCCGAACCGTCGAGAACGATAATCCACGCCTCGTACCTTATCTTTTGAAATCGAAGTCAAAATCCCCGCGTCTTCCGCTACGAGTAATTTTAGATCGCACCCTGAAGCTTTCGAGGCATTCCAAGGTGTTTGGTCGGGATGCCCGGACTGTGGTTTTTTCTTCGAAAAATAATTCTTCGAGACGTATCGAGATTTACGCAAAAGACCGTCGCGTTGAAGTGTTTTGCGTCGGCGAAAAAAAACATCGGTTGAATATTAAAGAGATTCTCAGGGAACTTTATCGGCTGGGTATTTCCTCTCTGATGGTCGAAGGGGGCGGAGAAATTTGTGCGGCGTTTCTTGCCGCAAATGCCGTTGATAAAGTGTGCATGTTCATCGCCCCCTTGATGCTTGGCGGAGGCACATCGGTCAGACTTCGCGGGGTGAGGTGTTCGCGAACCGGCGAAGATTTTTTAATCGAAGGATATGTGAAATAATGTTTACCGGAATCGTCGAGAAAAAAGGAACAGTTCTTTCCAAAAAAGCCAAGGGTAACGTCGTCCGTTTTCGTTTTGCTGTTCGCGATCTTCAGGATGATATGAAAATTGGTGACAGTCTGGCGACGAACGGCGTTTGCTTGACCATTGTTGATTTTGGGGATGATTTTGTTGAAGTGGATGTGATCCGCGCGACGCTCAAGGCGACATCGCTTGGGAAATTGTCGCGAGGCAGTTTGATTAATTTTGAACGTTCCTTGCGGATGTCGGACCGGCTTGGCGGGCACATGGTTCAGGGCCACGTGGACGGAACCGGAAATATTATTCGCAAAATCAAAAAAGGGAAAAATATCGAGTTTCATATCCGCGCCGGCCGCGAAATTATGGACGATCTGATTTCTAAAGGATCCATCACTGTGGATGGAATCAGCTTGACGATTCAATCGCTTGCCAAAGATTCGTTTGTGGTTGCGATTATTCCGCACACACTCGAGGAAACGAATATGTCCGGTTTGAAAGTGGGGGATACGGTGAATTTGGAAGTGGATGTTTTGTCCAAGTATGTGCGCAAACATGTAGAGGAGCTTATGAAAAGAAATGGATGAAAAAGAACTTCATTTGGCGCAGTACAATCAAATTTTCGAACAGCGGCGTTCTCACATCAACGTGTTTTGGAGTATCCCCGTGACCGCGGCGATTGTATCGTATCTGGCCCAGCGGGTTGATGTCTCGCAACTGAGCGTGATGACTAAAATCACATCGTTTGTTTTGCTCCTTTTTTTTCTCTTGGGGATCGTTATGCTGAGCTTGCGCCACAATTTTATTCAAAAGGCGTATTGCCTTCTGCTGCAGGAAATGGAAGATCGTGTGCGTAATCCCTTGAGCCCGCTGCCGCTCACGCCCAGAGAGCTTCGTGATCGCTACCACAAAAGTTCCAAGCTGGTATTTTGGGAGAGAATGGGCGGCCGGTGGGACGGTATTTGGTCGTGGGCGATGATGCTCTCCAGCGCGTTCTTGTTCATTTTTGTTTTATGGTTCGACCTCGAAGGAAAGAATATTTTAAAGTTTTAACCGCTCCTTCCTTAAGTTATAATCGCCGTCCTTTTTTCATCCCCTGCGTGGTGAGCGTAGCTCAACCTGGTCAGAGCACTAGATTGTGGATCTAGGGGTTGCGGGTTCAATTCCCGTCGCTCACCCCAATTTTACCTGCACAAACATTAAGCTTGCCAAACGATTTCCAGTAAACATTTTTAATTTAATGCCTGGCATAGTTCTGTCGATAACAAGGCCATGCAAAAAGTCAGATTTATTAATAGAACAAGCATCTTTATATTTTTGATCGTGGGAGGGGTGTTTTTTAGCTTTGGACAACTTCAGGCTTCGGACGAATCTGCTTTGAAAGACCTGGTCCAAAAAATGGAAGCAAAAATGGCGGACCAGGAAAAAGAAATGGTAGCAATGCGAAGTGAGATTCAGGACATGAGCACCAAAATTAAATATTTTGAGGAGCAAAAGAGCTCAAAAGATATTGCTGGGAATAGCAAAGAGTTGGTAGAAGCAACAAAAACAGGTGAAGAGTTGGGTTATTTAATACAACGTCAGGATGCCGTCGAAGAGAAAATGAAGAACGCGGTGGATTTCGATCTTTATAACACACTGGATTATAAACATCTGGATGGTGAACGTTCACGTTTTGACGCCAGGAATATAGAACTGCTGGCAAAAGCAACAATGTCAGATCGACTCAGTATTTTTGGAGAAATAGAGTTTGAGAGAACCGCGGAAACGTCCGGAGTAAGAGCGGGGCAGGTGGAAGTAGAACAGGCATGGTTGGAATATTATGTTCACGATCTGATTAAACCACGAGCCGGTGTGGTTCTTGTTCCTTTCGGAAAATACAATTTGGAACATTTCCAGCCTTTCCAGTATTTAACTGATCGTCCCATTGTCGAATCGCGGGTTATTCCGGCCACGTGGTCGGAAGCGGGGGCAGGTTCCACGGGCGGTATGTTTTTGGGTGATCATCTGGGAGGATGGTTTAAAGATTTCAGTCTGGATTATCAGCTTTATTTTATTAATGGTTTGACGGATACAGGAATTACCGATACGGCCGGGCTTAGACAAGCGCGAGGGGCTTACGGTGTGGATAACAATAATAACAAAGCCTTCGTGGGACGTTTGGGGTTGAATCCTTTTTCCTGGGCCGAGTTGGGAGCCAGTGGTTATTTTGGGAAATACAGTACATCAAGCCATAAGGTCAATGGTTTTGATCTCGATGCAAAGTTGAAAAAAGGACCCTTTGAGGTCAAGGGCGAATATGCTCTTTTTGATCTTCAAGAAGGAGGGTTTCAATCGGGAACCACCCTTCCAGTTCCTGAAACTTTGCGAGGATTTTATGTTCAGGGCGCTTATAAGTTTTGGTTTAATTCCTTAAATGAAACTTTTCTCGGAAGGGGATTTTCAGATCCAACCTTTGTTTTGGTGTTTCAGTATGACAATGCGCGAATCGATGATGATTCAGATCCGCTCTTTTATTCGGGAACCAATAATGAGGAACGCTGGACTATCGGCTTAAACTATCGCCCCGTTGCAACGTGGGCCCTCAAATTAGAATATCAATGGAACAGAATGAAAAATGAACCACTTGAAAATGGAAATGACGACGGTTTTGTGGCATCAGTGACCGCCGCTTTCTAAACTTCGCGCCCCTTTATGAGATATCAAAAAGTTATTTTATCAATTGCCCTCATTGCTCTATTTCCATTTTCAATTTTGTTTGCCAGTGATGCTGAGCTGAAAAATCCCATCGCGGTCATTGTGCATAAAAATAATAATTCAAATGAAATTGGAAGAAATGAATTGGCCCGGATCTATCGAGGTCAAAAGGATAGATGGTCCACCGGCCAGAAAATTTTAGCCATTAACTTAACCGCAGGAGCCGGCTTGCGGCATAGGTTTTATCGAATTGTATTAGATGCCGGCCCAGCGGAAACATTTTTGATTCCAGGAACACCGGTTCTCTTTAGAACTATTGAGCTGCAATCTAACGACTCTGTGATCTCATACGTAGCGCGTTTTCCCAACGCGATCGGCTATATAGAAGCCGGAGCTTGGGATAAATCAAAGCCGATCAAATTACTCAAAATTAATGGCAAATTGCCCGGCGAAGAAGGATATGAGCTTGAATAATTATCCTTTCGGACGCAGGGTAAGCTCTATTCTTAGCTCGATTCGACTGCGTCTGGCTCAAAAATTCATTCTGATTCTAGTCATTAGCATACTATCCACTTCATTGTGCGGTACTGTACTTTCTTTTTATAAATCGGGATCCGTTTTGAAAATCTCGATTGGGAAAAAATTGGCTGATTTGTCGTATCACACGATGGATGAAATCGACCGGCTGATTTTTATCGTCAATAAATTAGCCGAAACATGGAGCAGATCGGATCTTATGCAGGCCGTCCTTGAAAATGATCCGCACGGTGCTATTTCTAAAGCCCTTGAAAATATTGCAACAACACACGGAATTTTTGGTGCGATCCTTTGTTATGATGTCCATGGAAAAGTGATTGCTTCAAGTTTGCCGGAATTTATCGGCTGGGAAGCGGAGGATAAGGTTTCGTTTCAGAACGCATTAAAGCAAAAGAACACAATTAATTATAGTTTCAAATATTTCAAACCCCTTGAAGCGGATACATTGGAAATTGTATTCCCCATTTTCAATCATGCAGACCCCGATAAAATTATTGGTTTGTTGTCATTTCATTTAAACTGGAGTGAGATTTTTGATATTGCGAACGATGTGCGGATTTCCGGAGAGGGGGCGTCCTCCTACGCGGTATTAACAGATCGCGAAGGAAAACTAATTGCTGGAACGGGAACTATGAGTGATCCCGAATATCTGTTTAAATACAATCTTCATTCCCTGGGGATGAAATCGATTGATTTAGCTTTGCAAGGAAAATCGGGTTTTGCGATTGAAAGGGATCTCAAGGGTGAGAAATGGCTTATTGGCTATTGCGGCTCTCAGGGGTTCCGGGAGTTTAAGGGAACTGGTTGGAGCGTTTTTGTTTTTGTGAGATCGCGTGAAGCGTTTGCATCAGTCAAAAACTTGGCCTATCAATTGGCGGGTTTCTCCATACTTGTGTCGATCTTTGTTGCTTTCATTGGAATGGTATTTGCAAGGAGAATCACCCGCCCATTGCGTGAACTAACTGAGACTGCTCAAGAAATCGGCCATGGGAATTTTTCAAAAAGGGTGAATGTTGAGTCGAAGGATGAAGTCGAAGATCTGGGGCATGCCTTTAATAATATGACAGAGAAAGTTCAGGATTATGTAGGGCAACTCTCCTCATCACGGTCACGCTTACAGAATATTTTAGACTCGGCCAGTGATGCGATTATTTCCGTTGATGAGAATCAGAAAATTATACTTTTTAATAACCAAGCAGAAAGAATTTTTCGATATAAAAATGAAGAAGTGCTTGGACAGCCGCTTGAGATGCTTATGCCGGAGCGGTTTCGAGAGAAACACCGTCTGCATGTAAAGCAATTTGGTGAGGGCGAAGTTTCTTTTCGAATGATAGGTGAGCATCACGGGGCGCTATTTGGTCTTAGGAAAAGTGGAGAAGAATTTCCTTGTGAAATAACTATTTCCAAGACTATCGTGGAAGGTAAATTGATTTTTACTGCTGTTTTGCGAGACGTTACTGAAAAACAGAAGCTGGAAAATATGTTGTTGCAATCAGAAAAAATGTCTGCTGTTGGACAGCTTGCTGCCGGTGTTGCCCATGAAATTAATAATCCTCTGGGAATCATTTTGGGATTTTCTCAAGGATTGGTCAAGCGGATGCAGCCAAAAGACCCCCTGGAAATGCCCTTGAAGTCAATTGAACGGGAAGCGCTCAGGTGCAAGACGCTTGTGCAGAGCCTCCTCACATTTTCAAGAGTAGAAAAAACCGGAAAAGATGAAATTAATCTAAATCAAGCAATTGACGGGGCGCTTACGTTGATTTTTCCTCAGGGAAGAGTGACGAATGTGCTAATCGAAAAAAGATTGGACGAGACGATTCCAAAGATCGTGGCGAATCAAAATCAAATTCAGCAGGTTATGATTAATTTGTGTAACAATGCGATTGATGCGATGCCGCAGGGTGGTAAAGTTATCGTTTCGACCAGAAAAGTTTTATTTCAGGGAAATAATTGGATTGCAATAGATGTTGAGGATAACGGAGCGGGAATTCCCCCAGCTGTTTTGCCTGAAATCTTCAACCCATTTTTTACGACAAAAGAAGTTGGAAAAGGAACGGGGCTTGGGCTTTCACTCGTGCACGAAATTATCGAGCGGCATGGCGGCAGAATTGATGTTCAGAGCGAGGTTGGAAAAGGTACTGTTTTTCAGGTGCTTTTGCCAATTGTGGCAATATGAAATTTCACAAAACGATACTGGTTGTTGATGACGAAGAGGGCTTGTTGCATATGTATGCTTTTCTTCTTGAGCCATTGGGGTTTGAACTGGAATCCGTCGAGAACGGCCTGGAAGCGGTCAAAAAGATTGAGATAAAGGAATATGATGTGGTTTTAATGGACACGCATATGCCTGTTATGTCAGGTCATGAAGCTTTAGCAAAGATCAAACAAATTCGTCCTTCTCAGAAAGTTATCATGTTTTCCAGTCTCCCTGATCCAGAAAAAATTTTCGAGAGCCGCGTTTTAAAAGAAGGGGCCGTTTCGTGTCTTTATAAGCCGGTTGATCTCGTTGATATCCAACTGGCGCTTGAAAAAGTACTGGGGCCACTTCCAACTTCACTATAAAAACTATGTTGAAAAAAATAAAAATTCTTGTTGTTGATGATGAGCCGGGCTGGTGCGATTTGCTGGCTTTTGAGTTGAGTGGCCAGGGCTATGAAGTAGTTACTGCTTCAGATGCCGGCCAGGGACTCAAAATATTGCATGAACAGAGCTTTGATCTTGTAATAACGGATATTCGCATGCCGCATATGGACGGTGTGCAAATGATAGAAACTTTTCATAAAGAAAATCCTGACCAAAAAGTGATCTTTATTACAGGCTACGCTGTTGAAGGCAGGCTTGAGGAAGCTTATCGTCACAGTCTGAGCTGTCTCAAAAAGCCTTTTTACATGGACGAGCTTATTAAAACGGTTAGCCAGGCTTTAGACGCAATTCCCCCATCAGCCGCACGAAGCTAACAAATATTTCCCGAAGATTAACACTTCTTAATCTCTCCTTAATATTCAAACCATTCAAACGTGTTAAACATGCTATAGATGATAAACAGGATGGAGAATGGAAATGGAGAGATATCTTGGAACCTTTGAAGTTGCGAAATTCTGCCACGTATCTCCAGGCAGCGTATTCCGTTGGATTAAGGAAGGGAAATTGCAAGCGTCATTGACCGCAGGAGGCCATCATCGGGTCGAAGTGAAAGACCTCATCGTATTTCTTAAAACATTACGAATATCTGTTCCTGCAGAGTTTGCGGATCAAGAAAAACCGAGGATGCTGATTGTCGATGATGAGGAAGAATTTTCCCACATGATTCGATGGAATTTGGAGGAAGAATTTTCAGATATATTGATTGAAGAAACGAGGGATGGTTTCCATGCAGGCTGGCAAATTCATGAATTTCGTCCTCATCTCGTTATCCTTGATCTGATGATGCCTGGACTTGACGGTTTTCACGTTTTGGAATTCGTGAGAGCACATTCAGAATTTAGCGGGACGAAAATTATTGCTATGAGTGCTCTGTTGGCGCCGGAGGTTAAAAAGAGAGTTTTAGATTTGGGTGCAAATGATTATGTTGGAAAGCCTTTTGATCTTGAAGAGCTTAAAGAAAGAGTGGCATTTCATTTGGGGATCTCAACAAAGAAGAAGGTGAAGTCAGATGACATTAAAAGACCAAAACCATAAAAGGATTCTTGTTGTTGATGATGAGCCGGGAATGAGAGATTTTCTTGTCTATGAATTACAGGAAGAGGGGTACCAGGCCTCCTTCGCTTGTGATGGTGAAGACGCTCTCGAAAAGATAAAAAATGGAAATTTCCAAGTAGTCATTACTGATATCAAAATGCCCAAGATGGATGGTTTGGAATTGCTGGAAGCTGCGAAGAAAATCTATCCTTATCTGGAATTTATCGTAGTAACAGGCTATGCCCGCGTTGAAAATGTCGTTATGGCAATGAAAAAGGGGGCGTATGATTTGCTTCAAAAACCCTATGAATTAAGTGAAATTCTTGTGATAGTTGAAAAGGCTTTTGAGAAAAGCCAGCTCCGTCAGGATCGAGATATTGCTTTGGAACTGTCTCGGGCAAAATCAGAGTTTCTGGCTACAATGAGCCATGAGATTCGCACACCGATGAATGCCGTAATTGGAATGACGGACCTTCTGGAAGAATCGCCCCTTAGCGTTGAACAGCGAGAGTATGTTCGGATTTTGAAAAACGGCGGGGAAACGCTTTTGAATTTAATTAACAATATTCTTGATCTTTCCAAAGTAGAGTCTGGAAATCTGGAGCTTGAGAAGGCCTGGTTTAATCTTGAAGAGTTGTGCGAGCAGGTCATGGAATTGGTGGCTTATCGTGCCCATGCGAAGGGGCTGGAGCTGGCTTTTCAGATACTGCCTGAAGTACCAACTAAACTCATGGGAGATTCAAATCGATTGAAGCAGGTTTTGGTCAATCTGATCGGCAATGCTTTAAAGTTTACCGAAAAAGGAGAGGTAGTGCTTGAAGTAACATCCGCCGAAAAGACAGAGGATCAATGCCGTCTTCTATTTTCCGTAAAAGATACCGGTATCGGAATTCCAAATGAGAAGTTGAAGCAAATTTTTGATCCTTTTACACAAGCAGATGCTTCCACGACTCGAAAGTACGGTGGAACCGGTCTCGGGCTTACGATATCAAAGAAACTTGCGGAGCGGATGGGCGGTGGAATTGAAGTCACAAGCCAATTGGGGCAGGGAACCACATTTTGTGTAACGCTCCCGTTCGAAATTCAAAAGGGAGGATCAATACAAGAGACAAGTTCGATCAGCAGTTTGAAGGGGCTAAGCGTTCTTTTGGTGGATGATAATGCAACTAATCGGCTGATACTTAACCGCATTCTGGAATCTTGGGAAGCGCAAGTAACTCAGGCGGCGAGTGGTGAAGCCGCTATTAGTGAACTAAAGCGGAGCATCGCCGCGAATCACCCCTATCAATTATTGTTACTTGATTGTCGAATGCCCAACATGGATGGATTTCAATTAATTGAAGAAATTAAGAAAGAGTCCCATTGCGAGCGGATAACTATCTTGATGCTGACCTCTGATGCACGTTATGGAGATATAGCCCGGGCTCAGAAGCTTGGAGTAAGCGGCTATTTGTTGAAGCCCATAAGGAAAATGGACTTATTTAATATGATCACATCAACGTTAGCTAAGCGTGAGGATAAGGTTCAAGGCCCCGAATTTAAGGAAACCGTCCCGCAAAATAATTTTGTCCAGCCCCTTCACATTCTATTGGCCGAAGACGTTCAGGATAATCAGATATTAATTCAGGCCTATTTAAAAGGTACTTCTTGGAGACTGGATTTTGCCTGTGATGGCCGAGAAGCCGTTGAGAAAATTCAATCCGATCACTACGACATCGTTTTGATGGATATTCAAATGCCTGTGATGGATGGTTATGCCGCAACCCACGCGGTTCGAAATTGGGAAAAAGAACAGGGGCGAGATTCAGTTCCGATCGTCGCTTTGACAGCGCGAGCCTTAAAGGAAGAAGTTCAGAAAAGTATCGATGCGGGATTTACGGCTTATATCACTAAACCAATCAAGAAACAGCGGCTGCTTGATGTAATCCAAGAACAAATGCAGTCCAGGGAGGACGGAAAGAAGGAAATTAGTGAACATGATTACAAATTCGGAGCAAAAAATATTGGTTAGAGTAGAGGGGGAACTGAAACCACTGGTTCCTGGATATTTGGAGCACAGATTAAATGACATTAGATTGATTCGCGATGCGCTTGACCGGAAAAATTTTGAAGTTATTCAACAACTGGCCCACATCCTGAAGGGTTCCGGTGGCGGATATGGGTTTGACTTTATTTCAGAAATTGGAGATCGCATGGAAGTACAAGCCAAGTCTCAGGACACGAATGGGGTTGCTCAATGTGTGAACGAGCTAACACACTATCTGAAGCGGCTCGAGATTGTTTATGAATTCTGATAAATTCTCTGTGATTAGTGTAATTGGGCGGCTGTTCTGTGGGACAGGACGTTCCGGCTGATGATTATGAAATTATTTTGAATATTCTTGCGGGGGAGGAACGCATGAAGAAGTTCCGACCAGAATTTGCGAGATAATTTTCAGTGGGCTTGGGCCTCATGTGCCTAATTTTACCTGCGTGATTGCAAGTATTGTCTAATCAAGACGCTTAGTGAATCAAGTATAGACACTGACATTAAGAAGGTTTATTATGCACAAATGTGCATAACCTCGAGGGCATATGAGACCTAAAAAAACACGGTGGGTTCGATGCCTGCCTCAAGAACGTTGTTTTCGACCTGCAGGAAAATCTTTACGTGATATGGACGGGATTGTTCTGTCCTTGGATGAAATTGAAGCGGTAAGACTTGCGGATTTGGAAGGACTTCGTCAGGATAAAGTAGCGGAGAAAATGAAAGTTCATCGCTCGACCATTTCCAGGATTCTGGCATCTGCTCACAAAAAGATCGGTGATGCGTTGGTAAATCTCAAAGCGATCAAGGTTGAAGGCGGCTGTTGTAAATTTTTGAATGAGAGAGGGGAGTGATGAAAAAGCTTTCCTTTTTAGACAGATATTTAACGCTCTGGATTTTTCTAGGCATGTTCGCCGGCGTCACTCTGGGATACCTCTGTCCGCAAATTGTCAATTTCTGGAACCGGTTCCAAGTGGGAACCACCAACATTCCCATCGCGATCGGATTGATTGTGATGATGTATCCGCCTCTGGCCAAAGTCCGGTACGAGGAAATGGGCGATGTTTTTCGTAATGTCAAAATTCTTACGCTCTCTTTAGTACAAAACTGGATTATCGGTCCGGTCCTTATGTTTGCGCTGGCCATTCTTTTTTTGAGAGATTATCCCGCGTACATGACGGGCCTCATCATGATTGGCCTTGCCCGATGCATTGCGATGGTTATCGTTTGGAATGACCTCGCGCAAGGCGATACCGAATATTGTGCGGGTTTGGTCGCGTTTAATTCAATTTTTCAGGTTCTGTTTTATGCCCTTTACGCCTGGGTTTTTATTACGGTGATTCCGACCTGGTTTGGACTTCAGGGTGCTGCCGTCACGATTACCATTGCTCAAATCGCGAAAAGCGTTTTTATTTATCTCGGCATTCCATTCATCGCGGGAATCGTCACCCGGTTTTTCTGCCTGAAGATTAAGGGCCGGGAGTGGTACGAGACAAGGTTTATCCCCAAGATCAGTCCTCTGACTTTGATTGCGCTTTTGTTCACGATTGTGGTGATGTTCTCCTTGAAAGGGGGCTTCATCGTCCGGATTCCGATGGATGTGGTGAGAATTGCGATTCCACTTTTGATTTATTTCTTGCTGATGTTTTGGGTCTCATTTTATATGGGCAAAAGGTTTGGTGCGGGTTACGCGAAGACAGCGACGCTTTCGTTTACCGCGGCCAGCAACAATTTTGAGTTGGCCATCGCGGTGGCGGCCGCGGTGTTTGGGATCAATTCAGGAGCCGCCTTCGCCGCGGTGATTGGGCCTTTGGTTGAGGTGCCGGTGCTGATTCTTCTTGTGAACGCGGCGCTTTTTTTCCAGAAGAAATATTTCGTTGAAACGGAGCATGCGGTGATGCGATGAAGAAAAAAATTTTAATTCTCTGCACCGGGAATTCGTGCCGTTCCCAGATGGCAGAAGGCATTCTCCGGCATTACGGCGCGGAGTCCTACGAAGTTGCGAGCGCGGGAATGTGGCCGTCAACCGTCAATAAAACCGCGATTCAGGTGATGCGGGAAATCGGCATCGACATTTCCCATCAGCGCTCGAAAAACGTCAGTGAATTTGCTGGTCAGAATTTTGACTATGTAATCACTGTCTGCGATAACGCTAAAGAATCCTGCCCGGTTTTTCCGGGAAACTGTGTTCGTCTCCACTGGTCATTTCCCGATCCTCCGCATGGAGAAGAAGTTACGGAACGGGTGGTTGACGCGTTCCGGAAAGTCCGGGATTTGATTCACAAAAAGTTCAAAAGGGCTGCAGAGACAGGAAAGTTCGAAGACTGAGTTTTTCTGTTTCTCATCCGGACGTTTAGGGCGACCGGTTGTTGGACGGTTCAGACTAGGTGATTGCGTAGGCCGGTTTGTTTTGACAGTAGTGATATACTGCCGTCTTAATTTGGAGTCATTTTATGATGATGTTTTTCCGTGCTCACAAATTCCTCGTTATTTTCCTTGCTCTAATTCTTCTGGCAGGATTCGGTGCGGTGTTGTTTCATCATCACGATGATGGTGTCGACCATTCCGATTGTGCTGTTTGTCATTTTGTCAAACAAATTACAGGTTCGTTGATTTTTGCTTCCATAATTGCCGGCCTTCTTTTTTCTTCCAAAAAGTTTGCTGTACCTGCCTCCGAGAAATTAGGTTTATTCGACTTTATTTCTCATCTTAAGAACCGGGCTCCTCCGGTACTTGCCTAGTCTTTTGCGACATTAAGTTCACAATCACACTTATTTCAGGTAAGGAGTCTTTTTATGCGCATTCAGGTTATGACCCTCTCCTGCATTCTGCTTCTTTCCGTTGGTAGAGCGGAAGCCCAGGAAGAGGTTTTGAAATCATTGCAAGATCAATTGATCAAAATGCAGACGTCTGTCGAAAAGCTGCGGGCGACGGTGGACAATCAAAACGAAGTGATTCGCTCCCAGCAGTCACAAATTATTTCTCTCGAAGATAAGTTCGAAAGAAAAATCGGGCAGATTGCAACGGGAGCTGAAGCCGCGCGCAAGCCACAGCCGGTGAAAAGCTCGCCCGGATTTTTCGGGCTGTCTCAAGGATTCAATCCCGACATTGGTGTGGTTGGAGTGGTGCAGGGAAATGTGTCTCGTAACAACACGAACGACGTGGACGGAAATGACACGATCGTGATGAAAGAGCTGGAGCTGAATTTTGGTTCTTATGTCGATCCATATTCACGTTTCGATGCCACACTCAGTTTCAACGACGCGCTGGAAGATCAAAACGTTGACATTGAAGAAGCCTACTACACACGCTGGGACCTTCCTCTCGGGTTTACGGCGAAGGCCGGAAAATTCCGCGCGAAAATCGGCAAGCAGAACCTGCTTCATCTGGAACAGCTCGAGACGGTGGACTATCCGCTTGTGATTCGCGACTTTTTCTCAGAGGAGGGCTTGTCGTCTTCGGGCATTCGATTAACGAATCAAATTTCGAATCCCTGGGATCTTCCGCTGGAAATTTCCGGAGAGCTGCTTCGCGGCAATAACGGTAGCAGTTTTTCGGGCATTTCCCGGCGTCCGATTTTTGATACGCACCTGAAAACATTTTTTGAGTTAGGGGACTCGATGAATTTGGAACTCGGCGGCACCGCGATGTTTGGCGATGAAAATATTCCGCGTTCTCTGATCGATTCGACAGGTGCGGAAATTTTTGTTCAAAGTCCCAAAGGAGGGGGCCGTTACGGAGTTCATGTCTTGGGCTGGGACGCCACATTGATCCGGCATTTATCTGAAGGCCGTACGCTGAAATTTCAGAGCGAATGGTATTTGGAAGACCGCACTAAGCTGGTTGTTGCGAATTCCACACCATGGGGTTTTTACACGCTGGTGGATTATCGCATGTCCCCGTTGTGGAGCGTAGGCTGCCGGCTTGATGTGGTTGATCCGCTCGAAACGTTTGACCGTGGCCGTCCGTCGCTGGCGATTTCTCCTTACGTGACGTTGTGGGAAAGCGAGTTCGCCAGCTTCATTCTTCAGTACACGCATTCGGATCCGGGAATTCCTGGTGAAAGAACGGATGATGCGGTTTATCTGAAGGCGAATATCACGATTGGTGTCGACAAACATCCAGTTCAATGATTGGAGACTAAAATGAGAAAAATAATTTGGTTTTTGTTCGCGCTTACTTTTTTAAGTCATAGTGCTTTTGCAGCAGAAAAAATCCGGGTGGTGACGACAACGACTACGCTCGAAAGCCTTGTCCGCGAAATCGCGGGTGAAAAAGTGAGTGTTCATCATGTCGCTTCGCCGATTCGGGACATTCACCAGATTCAGCCGAATCCGAAGGATTTGATGATGCTCAAAAAAGCCCGTGTTTTTGTCCACGGCGGACTGGATTTGGAAGCCTGGCGTGATGCGATGCTTGTCGCGGCAGGAAATCCGGCATTTCTCAAAAAGGATGAGGGTGCTATTGACGCTT
The DNA here is from genome assembly GCA_016214265.1 of Candidatus Omnitrophota bacterium. Classification (GTDB taxonomy): domain Bacteria; phylum Omnitrophota; class Omnitrophia; order Omnitrophales; family JACROU01; genus JACROU01. Next base: position 34,141 of record JACROU010000034.1, on the reverse strand, counting down.
CCGTGGGCGTTCCATTGCTTGAAATTCCGACAACGTATTCCAGAACCGAAGGGGATATTCATGCTTTCGGCAATCCGCATTACGCGATTGATCCTGTAAACGCGAAAATCATGGCGGGAAATATCGCGGATGGATTTTCCAGAATTTTCCCTGAGAGCGAAAAATATTTTCGGCAAAATCTTGAGCAATTTAACCGAAAGATGGATGAGAAAATGAAACACTGGCAGGCTGCGATGGCTTTGTGTAAAGGTGCTTCGGTGGTCACGTATCACAAAAGTTGGCCGTATTTCACCGAACGTTTCGGGCTTGAATCGGTCGGTGAATTAGAGCCGAAACCGGGGATTCCGCCGACAGCGAAGCATCTTGCCGGTCTTGAGCGGATGATGAAAGAACGGAATGTGAAAATTATTATCATCGAGCCGTTCAATGAAACTTCGACTCCCAAAAAAGTTTCCAAAGATACCGGTGCGCGCCTGTTAAATTTGACGCAAAATGTAAACGGTAAAAAAGAGGCGGGCGACTATTTTTCAATGATCGATTATGACATTAATCAAATCGTGCAGGCGCTCCAATGAATGATTTTTTCCTGATTATGTGGAAGCCGCTTCTGGCGTGCTTGATTCTCACTGGTATTCATGTTTATCTAGGAATTCATGTGATTGAGCGCAAGGTTATTTTCGTGGATCTTGCGCTCGCTCAGATTGCCGCGCTTGGGGCAACTTGCGCAATTTTGTTCGGCTACGAACTTCATAGCAGTGTTACGTACTGGTTTTCGCTTTTGGCGACCGTGCTCGGCGCGCTCATATTTTCGATTACGCGTACGCGGCATGAAAAAATTCCGCAAGAGGCGATTATCGGAATCGTGTACGCGATGGCGGCGGCTGCAGCGATTATGATTTTGAGCCGCTCCGCAGAGGGCGACGAACACATCCGCTCGATGCTGATCGGGAATGTCCTGCTCGTGAGTGTGCCGCAAATTATTAAAATTCTACTGCTTTACAGCCTGCTCGGGGTGTTTCACTGGTATTTCCGGCGGATATTTATTCTTATTTCGACGAAGCCTGTGCTGGCATTTCAGCGGGGGATGAATGTGAAGTTGTGGGATTTGGTTTTTTATCTCACGTTCGGTGTTGTGGTCACAAGTTCGGTTCAAATTGCTGGCGTTCTGCTCGTGTTTTCGTACCTGATTGTTCCGGCAGTAGCCGCGATTTTATTTGCGACGAAACTTTCCACCCGTCTTTTGTTAGGTTGGGCCACCGGAACGGTTGTGAGCTTTTTGGGGATCACGATTTCTTACTTCCTTGATTTCCCGACAGGGGCTACAATAATATGTGTTTTTGGCACAGTGCTTGTCATTCTGGCAGTACTCAAAATGGTAAAGGTGAGACTATGATTTCTCAGACGGCTATGGGCAAAAAGAATATCTTAATTAAGGATTTTATCAAAAAAAATTTCCGGCATTTTAATGCTGCGGTTATAGTCGACGCGGCTGAGGCTTACATCAGCCACTTGAAAAAAGGCGGGAAAATGTTTGTGACGTTGGGCGGTGCGATGAGTACGGCCGAGCTGGGTATCACGCTGGCCGAGATGATTCGTCAGGATAAAGTTCACGGGATTTGCTGTACCGGGGCCAATCTCGAAGAAGATATTTTCAATCTCGTCGCGCATGACCATTACAAGCGTGTTCCGAATTACCGGAATCTGACGGCTGAGGAAGAGCTGGCGCTTCGTGAAGCAGGGTTGAACCGGGTGACCGATACCTGTATTCCGGAAGAAGAGGCGATGCGACGCATCGAACGAAAAGTGCTGAAACTGTGGCGAAAAGCGGATCAGACGAAACAGCGTTTTTTTCCGTACGAGTACATGTACCAGCTGATTAAAAGCGGCGAGATCAAGGCGGATTATCAAATCGATCCGGCAGATTCATGGTTGGTTGCCGCCTGTGAAAAAAATCTCCCCATTTTTACGCCAGGCTGGGAGGATTCCACGCTCGGCAATATTTTTGTGGCAAATGTGATTCGCGGAGAAGTCTCGAATTATCAGGTCGTTAAATCCGGGTTGGAACAAATGGCCGCGCTCATCGATTGGTACCGGGCCAATTCCATAAAAGAAACGATTGGTTTTTTTCAAATCGCGGGGGGCATTTCCGGAGATTTTCCGATTTGTGTGGTTCCTTTGATTATTCAGGACTTGCGCGAGGAGTGCAAGCTGTGGGGCTATTTTTGCCAGATTTCCGATTCCACTACTTCGTACGGTTCCTATTCGGGCGCGGTTCCTAATGAAAAAATCACGTGGGGAAAATTGGATGCCAAGACGCCGAGATTCATCATCGAATCGGATGCTACGATAGTCGCGCCGCTTATTTTTCAATATATTTTGGAATCAGTTTAATTACAGGAGGTGTCGCGTGAAGTTCGAATTTAATCTCAAGTCACTTATTGTTTTCGTTTTCTTGATGCTTGCATCATTCGTTTATTTTCAGCAATCGGCTTATGCTCTCGAACATCGAAAAGTTGCTGGAAAATATGAATTTGTCGTCGGCTTTCTGACTGATCCGGCTTTTGCTGGTCAAATGAATGCGGCTGTGTTTCTGATCAAAAATCCTTCCGCTCGGAACAACCGTCCGATTTTCGGGCTTGAACAATCGCTGAAAGGCACGATCATTTTCGCTGACAAAACGCTCTCCGTCGAGCTGAAACCGTTATCCGGAGAACCTGGCGCGTACGCGGGATATTTTTTGCCAACCCGTACTGGAAAATACATCTTCCGCGTTGAAGGAACCATTGAGGGGAGCATCGTCAACGAACAATTTGAATCTTCCGATGTTTTATCCTCAAACGCAATCCAGTTTCCGGAAAAGCTGGATGGCCTGCCTTCTGGAGAAATTCACGCGATCAACAAAAAGCCGAATCAAATTATGCTTATCGCCTTTGCCGGAATACTATTAAGTATTGTGGCCCTTGTTATCGCTTTTCTTTGTTTCTTGTCTCAAGGGAAGAAAGTGAATTTGCCAAAGCCGTAACTTGACACAAACTTTACATTAACCTCACGCTGATCTTACCCCGGAAGGATAGTCTAATGCTTAAGTGGTTGAGTCTGGCTCTCGGAGGATTGACCGGAACTTTCGCCCGATATGCCTTGGCGGGCGTCATTTACCGGATCTTCGGAACCGATTTTCCGTACGGTACGCTTGCGGTGAATCTTTCAGGATGTTTCCTGATTGGATTTCTCAGCACCCTGGCGGACGAAAAGTTCCTGCTGGGCCCGAATCTGAAAGTGCTCCTGATGATCGGATTCTGCGGAGCATTCACCACCTTTTCTACTTTTATTCTGGAAACATTCAATCTGATGCGCGACGGCGAAGTGTTGCGCGCGTTCTTGAATGTTGTGATCAGCGTCATTGCCGGGTTCGTTATTTTTTGGGTCGGAATGTTAATCGCTAAACTGATTTAAAGGAGAAAAGGTCTATGAAAATTCCAGCAGATGGGAAGCTGTTACGCATATTCATCGGAGAAGCGGATCAATGGAAGGGCCAGCCTCTTTACGAGGCGATTGTTCACTTGGCGAAAAAGGAAGGACTGGCCGGCGCAACTGCTATTAAAGGGTTCTTGGGCTTCGGCTGCAAAAGTCACATGCATACGGCCAAATTGCTCCGGTTGTCCGAAGATTTGCCCATCATTATTGAAATTGTGGACAGTGAGGAGAAAATCAGCAAATTCCTGCCGAAACTTGACGAGATGGTTCAGGAGGGATTGATTACGCTGGAAAAAGTGAATGTCATTATGTATCGGGCAAAAAAATAATCCCCCATCTTGAGATGGGAATAAGAGGATTTTAATGAAAAAAGAAACAATTTTAGTGGTCGAAGACGAAAGTAATATTCTCGAGCTGGTGAAATACAATCTCGAGGATGCGGGCTATCGCGTGCTGGCGTCTTCCCGAGGAGATTCCGGACTGGAGCAGGCTCGCAGGCAAAAGCCGGATCTTCTTGTGCTCGACCTCATGCTTCCTGGCATGAACGGAATTGAAATCACCAAAATTCTCAAGCAGGATGAAAAAACGGCTCACATTCCCATCATTATTTTGACCGCAAAAGCTCAGGAAGCAGATAAGATTGTCGGCCTCGAGCTGGGCGCCGATGATTACATGACCAAGCCGTTCAGTCCCCGCGAACTTGTAGCCCGCGTCAAAGCAGTGCTTCGCCGTCATTATGAAAAACCCAAAACAAAAATTCTAAAATCGGGAATGCTTCAAATCGATACCGAAAAGCATATCGTCAGTGTGAAAGGTAAAACGGTGGAGATGACCTCGAAAGAATACGATCTTCTGAAAGCGCTGCTCGAGGCTGGAGGGCGTGTGCTTTCGCGCGAGTTTCTTCTTGAACACGCTTGGGGTTACGATCAATCGGTCAACATTGAAACGCGCACCATCGACATGCACATTGGACAGCTCAGAAAAAAACTTAAAGCAGAAGCCCAGAGGCTGGTCACGGTTAAAAATGTGGGTTACCGTTTTGACCAGGAATTATGAATTTCATCCGAAAAAAATTTGGCCGGAAAATTACTTTTGCATTTTTGACGCTCTTCGCGGTGGTGTTCATCGCCACCGGTGCCTACATATCGTTTTCGCTTCGTCAGCAAATCCGAGCTGAGCTTAAGCAATCGCTCATTGTGCGTTTGCATCTTATCGAAAATATTATCACACCCGCGCTCATTCAAGAGGGCGACCGCCGCAAAATACATTCGTTAATTCATAAATTGGGCAAAGATTCTGATGCCCGTCTGACTGTGATTCGTGCGGACGGCTTTGTTTTGGGTGAGTCAGAGGAATCCTGGGAAGCTTTGCAGCAAATGGATAATCATCTTGAGCGGCCCGAGGTTCAGGAGGCACTTAAGAAGGGCATCGGGATGAGCGAGCGTTTCAGTAAAACGTTGAAGACTAACATCCTTTATGTTGCCCTTCCCATCAAAGATTCTCACTCCGTGGTTGGAATTTTCCGGGCTAGTCTGCCATTGGCTATAGTTCGTCGAACTTTTTCTACGGTCGAAAAACCTGTATTGATTGGAACCGCCGCCGGAATATTTTTTATCATCATCTGTGCCTTGTGGTTGGGCGGACGCGTCAGCTCTAGAATTGCGGTGATGACTCGTGCGGCTACGCGATACGCTCGCGGGGATTTGTCCGAGAAAATTTATATTGATGCCGAGGACGAGCTGAAAATTCTGGCCGATGCCATGAATGAAATGGTAAAGGCACTCAAGCTTCGTATTTCGGAGAGCGAAGGCCAGAGAGCAAAACTTTCGGCAATTCTGAAAAATATGTCGGAGGGGATTGTTGCAGTTGACGGAGACAGAAGCGTTCTGACCGTCAATCCTGGTGCTGAAGAAGTTTTTGGTATTGTAGAAAGTCAGGTTTTGGGCAGAGGTCTTCTTGAAGTGGTTCGCAATCCTGAAATTGATGAAATGATGAGTGAGGCGATGAAAACGGGGGGGATTGTCAAAAAAGTGCTTGAGATCGCGAGGTTTGAAGAGAAATTTTTGAATGTAAACGCGGTGGGAATTGAGAAACAAAATGGGGATGTCCGGGGAGTTTTGGTTTTGTCGGATGTGACCGAAGTTAAAAAGCTGGAGAATATGCGGCGTGATTTTGTCGCTAATGTGTCTCACGAGCTCAGGACTCCTTTGACATCGATTAAAGGATTCGCAGAAACGTTACGGTCTGGAGCGTCGAAGGATCCTGAGAAAAGCGCGGATTTTCTGAAACGGATCGAAGACGATGCGGATCGGCTGACCCGATTGATTGATGATCTTCTGGATTTGTCAAAAATCGAGTCGAAACAATCGCCGCTACAGTTGGAGTCGCTGGATTTAAAGCAGGAAATGGATGCCGTGCTTTCTGTGCTTTATCCAGCTATCAAGAAAAAAAGAATTCAGCTCGAAAATCGAATCGCGGAAAGTTTGGGTCGACGTATTTTGGCGGATAGGGATAAATTGAAGCAGGTGCTTGTCAATTTAATCGATAACGCCATCAAGTTTAATCAGGATGGCGGAAATATTATTATCGATGCGGAAAAGGCCGGTGATTTTTTGAAGATATCTATTGAAGACACGGGAATTGGAATTCCTCAGGATGAAATTGCCCGTGTTTTTGAGCGATTTTACCGCGTAGATAAGGCCCGTTCGCGGCAAGAGGGCGGCACGGGTCTGGGCCTTTCCATCGTGAAGCATATTATTGAAGCCCACGGCGGTAAAGTTTCTTGTGAAAGTATGGCAGGAAAAGGATCCCGGTTTTCGTTCACCCTTCGAATCTCTCAAACCAGGACCATATCCTGATTTTCGAGCTCTGGTCCTGGATTTACCCGTTTTTTACATGTTCCTAATATTTTCAAGACGCGGCATTTGTACACTTCTCTAGAGTTCTGAAGTAATTAAAAATCAATCAAGGAGGAAATGGCAATGAAATTTAATCGAGTTATCGCAGCGTTTTCATTAATCGCTGTTCTTTTTTCGACCACAGCTTGGGCGGATGTCGACCAGGTTGCTGTGCTGAGCAAAGTGGTTGATGACTTGAAAAAAGAACTGGGTGAAATGAAACAGACCGTTGTTAAACAAGATGAGAAAATTCGTTCTCTTGAAATCAAAGGCCCTCAGACACCTCCAAGTGTTGAAGGAGCGCAAGGGCTAGCAACTCCCCCCATGAGCGATACGGAATTCAACGAACGCTTGAGTACAGCTCTTGGCGGTGCAAGTAAATGGCTGAAGGATTTGAAATTTGGCGGTGATTTGAGACTGCGCTATGACGGTCAGGATTATACGAGTGGAAATCCCGGTGAGACCGATGCTCGTAACCGTTTTCGTTTTCGTGTCCGATATGGTTTTGAGAAAACTTTCAGTGATCAAATGAAAGTGGGATTTTCGCTGACAACAGCTGATGGACAAGTGGGAGGAACGAGTACGGACCCAACGTCCTCAAATCAAACTTTGACTAATTTGTTTAATTACAAAAATGTCTGGTTTGATAAGGCATATGCAACCTACACGCCGAATTGGGCAAAAATAGGTCCCGTTGAGAAATTGGAAGTGACGGCGGGTAAAGCAAATAATCCCTTCGAGATAGGTTCATCTGAAATTATTTGGGACCGTGATGTGAAGCCAGAAGGCGTTTATGAAAAAATCAATGTCAATTTGATCGATTCAGATAATTTTGATCTCAAAGGCTATCTCCTTGCGGGGCAATATGTATTGATGGAGAGCTCGGCGCTGGCTTCTCCGAATTCGTTGAATGCTGCCACGACTGGAGATTCCGAGCTCTGGGCCATTCAGGGGGGCTTGAATCCTGTTTTTTACACGCCATTTCTGGAACGGCCGGTGGATTTTTTAACCGCCTTTTCTTACTACAATTATATGAACTACGGGCAGAACAATAATTTCACACTCGGCGGTACCAGTCTTGCACGTGGTAACCCTAATGTGAGCGGACCTACTTCTCAGTTGGATACCCGCGAATTTCAAGTCGTTGAAACTTATAATGAAATTGCCATATATCCTTATGGATTTCCAACACGATTCTTCGTTGATATCGCGGATAACGTTGGCGCCAGTCCCATTGGAAATCAGGGGGGAACCATTTTGCACTCCGATTTTGCGTGGGCTTTGGGAACACGTTTGGGATCTGTCAACAAAAAGGGTGACTGGGAAGCGCGTTATGAGTATCGCTATATTGGCGCCAATGCGGTTGTTGGTGCTTTCTCGGATAGCGATTTTGGTAATGGCTACGCCGGCAAACAGGGTAGTGTGCTTAAACTAAGTTATTGCATAACGGATAGCCTGATTTTTTCTTGCTCCGGCTATCTGGTTGATAATTTAAATGCCGGGACGGCCGGAGTGATTGACGAAACACAGCGGCGTCTGCAGGTTGATCTCTTGTGGAAGTTTTAAGCAAACATTACACAAACTTTACATTAATTAAAACTGGAGTTTACGTAGCAAAAATAGAATACAGGAGATATGAAAATGAAAAATCTCAGGAATAAAATTTTATCGCTTGCCTTGATTGGGATCATGTGCGCAAGCCCGGTGGCGTTTGCCGCCAACAACATCACGGTCAAAGGATCCGACACGATCGTAATTTTGGGTCAGCGTTGGGCTGAGCTGTACATGAAGAATAATCCTGATGTTTCGATTCAGGTAACTGGCGGAGGTTCAGGAACTGGTATTGCGGCACTCATCAACGGAACGACAGATATCGCCAATGCCAGCCGTCCGATCAAAGAAAAGGAAATTCAGCAGGCCAAGTCGGCCGGATATTATCCAGCTGAGTTTAAGGTGGGAATGGACAGTATCGCGGTTGTCGTGAATAAAGATAATCCTGTTCAATCACTGACGATGAAGCAATTGATGGGAATTTACACGGGGCGAATCAATAACTGGAAAGACGTCGGCGGCAATAACGCGGAAATTATCCGTTATTCTCGTGAATCAAACAGCGGAACGTACGCGTTTTTTAAAGAACTGGTCCTGAAAAATCAGGATTTCGCCGCGGATTGCCAGACCGTTCCGGGAACCAGCGCATCGGTTAACGCGATCAGCAAAGATGCTAACGGAATTGCCTACGGCGGTGTCGCTTATTTTTTGAATCAGCCGAATCTGAAAATTCTTCCCATCAAAAAAGATGACAAATCTCAAGCCGTCAGTCCTTTAAATGTTGAGGGAAAAGCCGATTATGAAGCGGCTTGGTCAGGGCACTATCCCATAGCCCGTTATCTTTATATGTACACGGGTTTCAAGCCGAAAGGGAAAATCAAAGAATATCTTAGTTGGATTCTTAGTCCTGAGGGACAAAAAATTGTGGAAGAAGTCGGCTATATTCCATTGAAAGTAAAATAGAGGGGACTAATAAGAGGTTCATGACGGATATCACTCAAGAATTAACCCGGAAAAATCATCATCCTGCCGAGTGGCTGATTGAAAAAGCCCTCTTTATTTCCGGGATTGCCTCGATTGTTTTTATTTCGCTGATCTTCTTATTTCTCTTCAAAGAGGGGATGCTGACATTTAAGTCTGTATCCCCTCTGGATTTGATCGGCAAGTGGGTGTACGACCCATACGACGAGAAAAATATTTTCAAAGTCATGTGGCAGTCGGTTTCTGAAGTTCCAAAATATTCCATTGTTCCGCTTGTTTGCGGAAGTTTTCTGGTGGCATTTCCGGCGACAGTGATTTCCTCGGTTTTCGGTATAGGCTGCGGCATTTATCTGTCCGAAATTGCGTCTGCGCGGGTGAGGGAAACGTTGAAGCCCACACTAGAATTGCTGGCCGGCATTCCTTCCGTCGTGATCGGATTTTTGATGCTGGCAGTTGTCGCCACATTTGTTCAGGATTTGTTTCACACTAAATTCCGGTTGAATGCTTTTGTAGGGGCGCTCGGCGTTTCGCTTGTGACATTTCCAATTATCGTCACACTGGTGGAAGAGGCGCTTCGGGCAATTCCCAAAGAACTTCGCGACGCTTCCTACGCTTTGGGTGCGACGAAGTGGCAGACGATTTGGAAAACGGTGGTGCCCGCCGCCGTTTCTGGAATTTCAGCGGCCGTGCTTTTGGGATTCGGCCGTGCGCTGGGCGAGACCATGATTGTGCTGATGGCGACGGGAAACGCCGCGCTGGTAACGTTGGATATGTTCTCAAGCGTTCGAACTATGACAGCGAATATCGCCGCCGAAATGGGTGAGGTGGTCCAGGGCAGTGAACATTACTACGTTCTTTTTCTCGTGGGAGCGATTCTGTTTACGATGACGTTTGTTCTGAATATTTGTTCTGAAGTTGTGATCAACAAAATGCGGCGGAAATTGAGAATGTAATTATGAGAGAATCCATCGTTTCCAATCTCACCGTAAAACACGACAACCTTTCCGAAAACTTCATGAACGGACTGGTGCGTATTTTTGCTGTCGTTCCGCTGATAGCGATCTTTTTGATTCTGTGGATTATCGTAAAAAATGGTGCGGGGGTCGTTACAGGGTCATTTCTATTACTGGCGCCCACCGATGGCATGACTCAAGGCGGAATTTTCCCATGCATTTTTGGGGCTATTGCTAAAACAGTGTTGATGGTGGTAATGGCGCTGCCGCTTGGTGTGGCCGCTGCGATTTATTTGGTGGAGTATGCCGGAGATGGAATTGTTTTTCGCCTAATCCGAGCCGCGGTTAACAATCTGGCCGGAGTTCCATCAATTGTTTTTGGGCTTTTCGGTCTCGGATTTTTTGTTCTTTTTGTTGGCCGGAATCTGGATCAAGTGCTCAAAACCGGTCTTCTGTTCGGCCAGCCTTGCATGCTTTGGGCGGCGGCGACGCTGGCGATACTGGTGCTGCCCGTGATTATTGTTTCAACGGAAGAAGCGTTGATTAGCGTTCCCCAAAGTCATCGCGCGGCTTCACTAGCGCTTGGGGCGACGAAGTGGCAGACGATTTGGCGGGTGGTGATCCCTCAGGCGCGCGGCGGCATTTTAACGGGTGCGATTTTGGCGGTGAGCCGCGGGGCAGGCGAGACAGCGCCGATTCTGTTTACGGGTGTCGCCTATTTTTTGCCGCATTTGCCGGTTGTGAATCTGTTTGGTTTTATCCCGATGGTCAATCCCTTCGATCAATTTATGGATCTTTCATATCACATCTACATCATGGCCACGCAGTCGGTTGACGCAGAAAAGACACTTCCGATTCAGTATGGAACTACGCTGGTCTTGATTTCACTGACGTTTTTGTTGAACTTAGTGGCTGTTTTATTTCGAATGTACTTCCGCAAGAAACAAGGATTGGTAACTATATGATGAATGTACCGGTGGAAGAAAAGATTTTTCACGCTCAGAAGGCGGTGCCAATGGACAAACATAATTCGTCGATCAGTATTAAGGTTAAGGATTTGAATGTCTATTACTCCAGCGTGCATGCTTTGAAAAGTGTCACACTCGACATTCAAAAAAAAGCGGTGACCGCTCTGATCGGGCCGTCAGGATGTGGAAAATCCACTTTTTTAAGAACACTCAATCGAATGAATGATACGCTTCCCGGAGCGCGGATTGAGGGATCGGTGATTATTGACGGGGTAAATATTTACGGTTCCGAGATCAATGTCGTGGCGCTGCGACGCATCGTGGGTATGGTGTTTCAAAAGTCGAATCCGTTTCCGAAAACTATTTTTGATAATGTGGCTTACGGTCCCCGGCTTCAGGGAATCAAAAATAAATCAATGCTCGAGGGGATCGTGGAGGAAAGTCTGAAGAAGTCCGCGATCTGGGACGAAGTTAAGGACCGCCTGGAAAAGCCTGCGCTGGAACTTTCCGGCGGCCAGCAGCAGCGGATTTGCATTGCACGGGCTCTGGCGGTGAATCCTGAAATTGTGCTGATGGACGAACCCGCTTCGGCATTGGATCCGATTTCCACGGCAAAGATTGAAGAACTGATTCACGAGCTCAAGAAAAATTACACAATCGTGATTGTGACGCATAATATGCAGCAGGCGGCGCGGGTCAGCGATTTTACCGGATATTTTTATTTGGGACTTTTGGTTGAACACGGCGAGACGAAAAAGATTTTTACAACACCCGATAAAAAAGAAACAGAAGATTATATCACCGGTCGATTTGGATGAGGAGAAACTGATGGAACGACATTTTCATGAAGACTTGAAAGAATTGAAACAGAGACTTCTTCGCATGGGTTTGCTCGTGGAAGAAACGGTTGAGAAGGCGATTCAGGCCCTTCTCAAACGCGATAGTATTCTGGCTAATCAGGTGGTGGCCGGTGATAAAGTTATCAATCAGCTTGAAATTGAAATCGATGAGATGGGGCATAGTCTGATTGCGTTGGGACAGCCGATGGCGGTTGATTTGCGTGTGGTGACGTCGATCTTGAAAATTAATACGGACCTCGAGCGGATGGGCGACCATGCTGTCAATATTGCGGAACGTTCTTTGATCGTGATGAAAGAGCCTGTGTTGAAAACCCATATTCATCTTCCCGAAATGGCGCAGGCGGCGCTGAAAATGCTCAAGGACGCTCTCGACGCTTTCGTGAACGGGGATGTGGAGCTTGCTCGAAGTGTGTTGAAACGGGACGATGAAGTGGACGATTATAACGACGAAATTTATCAGCAAATTGTGGAATTGATGCAGAAAGATCCTTCCATCGTAAAAACCGGGATGAGTCTGATTATTATCGGTCACAATCTGGAGCGCATCGCTGATCTGGCCAACAACATTGCCGAAGACGTCATCTATATGAAGCAGGGCAAGGAAGTCCGCCATCATATTGAAACCCAACAGTAAATCAAGTATCCTTCCTACATAGGGGCAAGGACTGCCCTGTCAATAACCCAGGGGTGTTTCATGGCCAAAAAGAAGAAGCGTAAGTACTTCATAGGCATTGACTTGGGTGGAACCAAAATGTTGACCGGACTATTGGATAAGAAGTTCCGGTTGATTTCAACGCTCAAAACCAAGGTGCAGGTCGACAAGGGCGAAAAGTATTTCTTCGGTGCTATTGTTGATAGCGTTCTTCAAGTGCTGAATGGGGCTAAAGTCGGGCTCGAGAGCGTTGCGGCAATCGGCGTCGGATGTCCCGGAATTATCGACGTCAAAGAAGGCGTTGTTGTTTCATCTCCCAACATTTCATTCCTTAATAATCTTTCTCTCGGAAAAAAACTCAGTAAATATTTTGATGTTCCGGTGACTCTCGAAAATGATGTGAATGTTGGATTGTACGGTGAATTCCATTTTGGTGCGGCGCGCGGGTATTCGCATGTCATCGGCATTTTTCTCGGGACAGGGATTGGCGGCGCACTTATTTTGAATGGAAAACTTTATCAGGGTTCTATGGGAGCCGCCGGTGAAATTGGGCATACCCTGGTGGATCCTCTCGGGCCGGTGTGCGGATGCGGCAATCGCGGCTGTCTTGAAACGGAAATTGGCCGGCCCGCTATTGCGGCGGAAGCGGCTATGCTCGCGCTGAAAAATCGCGCGCCCAAACTGCTGAAAATGTCCGGAACCGACATTTCGAAAATAAAAAGCGGTGCGTTGGCCGCTGCGATTAAAGCCGGAGATGCGGCGATAAAAACTTTGGTGAAGAATAAAGCGAAATTGCTGGGCATGGCGATGGCAAATATTGTAAATGTTCTGAATCCCGAAATAATTGTGCTGGGCGGCGGTGTGGTAGAAGCGATGGGGAAAATTATCATTCCTGAGGCTGATGAGTCGATGCGGCACTACGCGATGTCGGGGCTTGTAAAAAATGTGAAAGTGGTCGCGGCGAAGCTGAAGGATTATTCGATTGTGATGGGTGCGGCTAAATTGGCACAGGAGGAATGCGATGCCTGAACCAACGATTCAAAAACAAACCGTAGCCGTCATCGACATCGGCTCTAGCGCAATTCGCATGGTGATTGCTGAAATCGGACCCAAATTTGAAATGCGGCATCTTGAAAATTTACAAAAACCCGTGGCGTTTGGCAAAGATGTTTTTACGACGGGACGTATTTCTAATGCCGTGATTCGTGAGGGGATCGTGGTGCTCAAAAATTTTAAATCGGTCCTCGATAGTTATGGGGTTAAAAATGTTCACGCGATCGCGACTAGTGCCGTGCGCGAGGCGGCGAACCGGGAGAATTTTATCGATCAAGTTTTTGTACGGACCGGGATCGACGTTGAGGTCATCGAGGGACCGGAAGAAAACCGTTTGGAATTGATAGCGGTGGAGCACGCGCTGGGCGAAAAATTTGATTTTCAAAACAAGAGCTGCCTGATTATCGAAGTTGGTTCCGGCAGTACAGAAATGATTATTTTCAGCAAGGGCGAGGTGGAACTGACCCGAACCCTTTCGATTGGATCGATTCGACTGCCCGAACAGGCTATTGCCGGCAAAACGGAATCCGCGCAGATGCAGCGTGTGTTGAAACGCAGTATTCGTGACATCGCGCAATACGCCGGACGGGAGTATAATCTGGGTGATATCAATACTTTTATTGCGGTCGGCGGCGACATGCGTTTTGTTTCGCGCCAGCTCACTGAAAAAATCGAAGGCGATTATGTCATCCTTGAAAAGACCACGTTTCTGAAATTTATTGATTCCCTCGCCAAAATGCCTGCCGATGAAATTTCGGATAAATACGGAATTGCGTATTCGGAAGCCGAGACGCTTTATCCATCACTTCTGATTTACGCCAACTTTTTGGCTGAAACAAGAACCGAAAATATTGTGGTGCCGATGGTCAGCATTCGCGAAGGACTGCTGCTGGAACAGGCGCAAATTTTATCCGGATTCAAGCGCACTGACGTATCGAAACAGGTGATAAGCTCCTGCCGGCGATTGGGACGGAAATATATGTACGACGGCCCGCACGCCCTGTGCGTCGCAGCGAACGCGATTAAGCTGTTCGATAATTTGAAAGAGGAACACGGGCTTGGGGCGAAAGACCGTCTGCTACTTGAGGCTGCCGCGATTCTGCACGATATCGGGATGTATATTTCGCCTCAAGGGCATCACAAACATTCCAGTTATTTGATTGATGCGGCTGATATTTTCGGACTGCGTAAGTCCGATAAAAATATCATTTCGAATGTGGTTCGCTATCATCGCCGCACCACTCCGCAAACAACGCATGTGGCGTACATGTCGCTCACCAAATCGGACCGAGCAATCGTTTCGAAGCTTGCCGCGATTCTTCGGGTTGCCGATGCTATCGATAAAAGTCATACGCAAAAAATCCGGAACTTTCAGCTGGAGCGGTCGGGGGACAATTTTATTCTCTGGGTGCCGGAAGAGGCGGGCGATATTTCTATCGAACGGGACGGGCTATCGAAAAAAGGGGATATGTTTGCCGAAAATTTTGGTTCGACAATTACATTAAAACAAGGGGCTCCCCCCAAATAGTGGGTGTGACTATGAGCGAAAAATTTTTCAATCGAGAATTGTCGTGGCTGGAATTTAATGCCCGGGTTTTGGCCGAAGCGATGGATCCGTCAAACCCACTTCTGGAACAGCTTAAATTTATGGGGATCGCGAGCTCCAATTTTGACGAGTTTTTTATGGTGCGTGTCGCCAGTTTAGAAAATGGCGGCAATCCGATGACCCGGAAAATCGTTGAACAGGCCTACGAAATTATTGAGAAAGAAAATCAGTATTTCAAAAATGTGATGATCCCGGAGTTAGAGAAGTCGGGGATTGTCCGCGTTCCGCGCGAAGCGCTTAGTGACCGGCAGAGGGAATATCTCAAAAACTTTTTCAGAAAAGAATTATTCCCAGTGCTGACGCCAATTGCTCTTTCTGAAGACAAGCCGGTTCCTGCTTTGGCCAGTCTTAGCCTTTACGTTTTGATCGGTGTTTTAAAACCCGGCCAAAAGTCGGGTGAAGAATTCGCCGTGATCGAAATGCCAAAAAATTTTTCGCGGATTATCGCTCTTCCCGCCGACAGCGGATATCAGTTCGTTCTGTTGGAGGATGTGGTGATGGCCTTTGCGCAGGAACTGTTCATCGGCTGCGAGATTAAAAGCCAGGGCCTAATGCGCCTGACACGCGGTGCCGAAATGACGATTGATGAGGAAAAGGACGAGGATTTTGCCAAAGTTATGACCGAAGCGCTCAGGATGCGCAGACAAAGTGCGGTGGTTCGGCTTGAAGTCTTGGCATCGGAAAACGCCGTTCAATTTTTGAAGAGAGAGTTAAAAATTTCAGAGCATGACATTTGCCATGTCGATACATGGTTTGATCTGAAAACCCTTTCTTCGTTGGCATATCAGCCAAACTTCCCTGAATTAAAGCGCCCCTCATGGAATCCCCGGCCGGTTTCCGATTTTGAGAATGCTGATAACGTTTGGGAACTTCTCAAAAAAAAAGACGTTTGCTTGGTGCTCCCGTACGATTCTTTTGATCCAGTGATTCGTTTCGTGAATGAGGCGGCGGATGATCCGGATGTGCTGGCGATTAAGATGACCCTCTATCGAACGGGAGCTGAATCGACGATTGTGGACGCGCTGGCCCGCGCGGCCGAAAACGGAAAGCGAGTGACAGCACTCGTAGAATTGAAGGCCCGTTTCGACGAAGAAAAAAATATCAAATGGGCGCGGCGGCTTGAAATTTCGGGCGCCAGCGTGCTGTACGGAGTGACCGGCCTGAAAACGCACTCCAAGGCTTGTCTGGTGGTGAGGCGCGAGAGTGAAGGCATCAAGCGATACGTTCATCTGTCGACCGGAAATTATAATGAGAAAACGGCCCAGCTTTATTCGGATGTGGGACTTTTTTCAGCCAATGAAGATCTGGCGAGTGATGTGTCGGCATTTTTTAATGTGATTACCGGCTATTCTGAGCCGACAGCGCTCGCAAAAATCGAGATTGCGCCTTACGGACTGAAGCGCCGGCTGCTGCGCCTGATTCGACGCGAAGAAATCCGGAGCAAAGAAAAACCAAGTATGATTATCGCGAAAATGAATTCTCTTGTGGATGAAGAAATTATCGAAGCGCTTTACAAAGCTTCGCAGGCCGGCTGCCAGATCAAATTGAATATTCGTGGCACATGCTGCCTCCGGCCTGGAGTGAAGGGATTGAGTGAAAATATCGAAGTGGTGAGTGTGGTAGATATGTTTCTGGAGCATGCCCGGATATTTTATTTCTCAAACGGCGGCGATGATGAGCTGTATCTTTCCAGCGCGGACTGGATGCCGAGAAATCTGGATCGTCGTATCGAAATTATGTTCCCGGTGGAACATAAGGAAATTAAAAGTTATCTTTCTGAACTAGTGAAGTTATATTTTAAAGATAATCAGAAATCGTGGCGGCTGCGGCCGGATGGAACTTATCAAAAACTGGAGTCCGTGGAACACCGGAGGTTTCGCGTGCAGGAATATTTATGTCAGAAAGCTTATGATAGGAACGAACAGCTCGGCAGGACGCTCCCGAAAGAATTAAAACCGCAAAAGCCGAAGTAAAAAACCTTTCCATTCCTTTTCGAATTGCAATCGGGCCTCTTTCTTTTTCTTCCGGAATAATTTGTTGCGAGGAAATGTTTTTAATCCCAAAATTGCGTCTTGATGCGCACCCAGAATATCTTGTATCTGACGGCAGCTATCTATGAGCTTTCTGGTCTTTGGTAGTGAAACCGATTCCAAAAATTCACAGGCGTATCGGAGTTTTTTGATCGTAATGCGTAGCCGATGAAGTTCTTTGTCGGAAGATTTTGGGGTGATCGACAGGGCTTCGCTTAGCACTTTGTCGAGTCGTTTTTGAATCATTTTTTTTGCCTCGAGCTTTTTAGAGCGGCTATCGAGGGTCTCAATCGAACGAATGAGCTTGGCATAACGTGGAGAATTCAATTCGCGAAGAATGGCTTGATGAGCCCGCCCAATTTCGGAGGAAAGGTTTGCATGAGCAGATAAAATATCCAGATCCCGTTTTCTTCCAAGCAGGTATCCGAAGCGGCGCAGCTTGTACGCTATTTTACTTGCCTGCGATGGCAAAGCTTTTTTGAACAGACGAAGAGCAGCGCGTATGCGTCTTGCGGCAACACGCATGTCGTGAAGCGATTCTTCCTCAATATTAAGTCGAACACCCGCTTCGTTAGTTTTCATTCTGTTTAAGTTGGCTCGAACGATCTGTTTTGCGACAAACCCAAGCGAATCATATTTTGTGTAGCGATAGGGATACACAATTTGCCTCGGGTCCGACGGGATGTGGGTTTCTCCGAAAAGCTGTGACATCGCGGTGGCGAATTTCGATCTTGTTTGAGGTTTTAATTTTGAAACGCGTGTTAATTTAGCGGCAAAATTCTTGAAAGTTTCAAGATTGCCTTTCGTATATTCCAGCTCGATTTCAAACATATGAACTTTTTTCGTGCTGCGGGAAATAACAACGTCGTCAAAACAGGATTCTGCGGAAGTTCCGTCCGGTAAAGTGAGCTTACGAATCAATCGATGATTCGTGAGTTTGAAAATAGGTTTTATTCGCATATGACCCAGCAAATTTCGAAAAATATGCTTCCGACAATATGCGAGCGCGGCATGTTCAGAATCAAAATGGGGGATAGAGATGCTTTTTTCGTGGCGCGTTACCAGCCCCTGCTTCGAAATAGAAAAGTTTTTTAATGTGATCTCCGATTTTTTATTTGTCAGCCGGATGCGGCATTTCGTTCGGGAATGTCCGAAAAACTTATCAGGAGTATCAAGATACAGGTCGCAAATCAAAAGATGTTGAGGCTTGGAAATCCGGCCCCCCATTTTTTTTGCCGCGGCAAGAAAGATTTCGTAATCCTGAATGGAAAGAGCTTTCCATTTGCACTCAATTTCCCGGTCTAGATGTTTTTGTGGCTTCATAACAGCGATCCGTGATATTTTACAGAAGGTACCAGATGCCTTCGATTTGTGTTAACCCTTGGTAAATCATATCATACTATGGAACTTTTCATTTTACGTCATGCCATTGCGGAGAATCCCGGTCCGAAATTCAGAACCGATAGCCAGCGTCCGTTAACGGATGAAGGTATTCAGAAAATGAAAGACGTCGCGAAGGGGATGCTTGCGATGGACCTTTCATTCGATTTGATTCTAACCAGTCCATATCTTCGAACACGGCAAACGGCCGATATTGTTGCCAACATCTTTGATTTAAAAAAGAAAGTTGCCGTGACCGAGAACCTGGCTTCCATCGGGGGGGATCCCAAGAGGCTTGTTTCTGAGATTGATAAGCACTACAAATCTCGAAAGAGCATTCTGATCGTTGGTCACGAGCCTTATTTGAGCGGGCTTATTTCAATGCTGATGTTGGGGAATAAGGCAGGTTCCATCAATATGAAAAAGGCCGGTCTTGCCAAACTGACCGTCTATGATTTGAAATACGATCAATGCGCCACTTTAGAGTGGTTGATGACGCCAAAACAAATTGCTGAGCTTTCTTGAATTGTAAACCGATAATTAGTATAATTTTCTGTTGCCTTGCCCTTTAGAAAACCTGTTACAGCAGAGGGATACACGGGCCTATGATTAAAAATCTGGACCGGCTAGTAAAAGAGAAACTGCTTTCGATTGCTAAAAAACTGCGCATCCCAAACGCCTCCACCCTGAATAAATCTGAGCTCATCTCGAAAATTAAAAAAGAAGAAGTCAAGCAGTCAAAACAAAAATCCGCACCAAAATCAAAGTCGAAATTAAAAACGAAGTCAAAATCCCCGGCAACCCGCAAACAAACGTCAAGAATTGAGCCGCCGCTGGCCATTCGTGTCCGGTTAAAAACCCGTTCCGTTGAAGCCCAGCAAGGTTTTGTTCATCCTTATTCTGAAAGCGCCATGCACGTGGAAGGAGAGCCCTCTCACGAAATCCGTTATGAACATGATTTGCCGTCCAGTTATGGCGTGACAAAAATCGTGCTGATGGTTCGGGATCCTTACTGGTGCTACACCTACTGGGATTTCAGTGCGCCAACGCGCAGTCAGATTACTCGTTGGTATCGTGAATTGACCGGGCCCAAAGCGGTACTGCGCATTTACGATGTGACGAATCGTAATTTTGATGGAACAAACGCGAATAGTTTTTTTGATCTTGATATTAACTTTGATGCGGGTAATTGGTATTTGGAAGTCGGCAAGCCGGACAGAAGTTTCTTGGTTGAGATTGGAATTCGGGATCAATACGGCCGATTTTATGTGATTGCCCGGTCTAATGTGGTGAGAACCCCGCGTGATACGCCGTCGGATGTCATTGATGAGGAATGGATGAGCCGTGAGTTTGAATTGCTGTATGCCGCTTCCGGAGGATTTAAAATCGGCATCAGTTCCGGTGAATTGATGGATCGAATTAAAAAAGGTGTTTTGTTCCGCGAATGGTTGTCATCCGGCGCTTTTTCCAGCCGAGCTTCAGCAAAGTGAACCCATGAAAAAAGGTTATCTCTTACTTCTACTGCACGCGCATCTGCCGTTTGTTCGTCATCCCGAACACCCCTATTTTCTCGAAGAGATTTGGCTGTATGAAGCCATCACAGAAACTTACATTCCGCTCGTTGAATCGTTCGACCGGCTCGTCGATGAAGGCGTTGATTTCCGGGTGACGATGACGATTTCACCTCCGCTTGCGTCGATGCTTGCCGATGAGTTATTGCAAAACCGGTATTTGGCCCATCTGGATAAACTGATTGAGCTTTCCGGAAAAGAAATCGAGCGCAACCAGAATCACAATGAATTCCGGGAGCTTTCGCAGAAATATCACGAGGATTTTAAACGTGCGCGGTTTGTTTTCGAAAACAAATATCACAGAAATCTTGTGACGGCGTTTAAAAAATTTCAGGATCTCGGCAAACTCGACATTATTACTTGTGGGGCGACGCACGGATTTCTTCCGTTGATGGAGACGGTACCTCAGTCTATCCGCGCACAGATCCGGGTGGCGAAAGAACATTACGAGTCTATGTTTGATCGCTCACCGCGCGGCATTTGGCTTCCCGAGTGTGGTTACGCTCCTGGCGTTGACAAGATTTTATCGGAAAACGGCATTCAATACTTTTTCCTTGAGACGCACGGCGTATTACATGGTTCACCGCGTCCCAAATTTGGGGTGTACGCTCCGGTTTATTGTCCGAGCGGTGTCGCAGCGTTCAGCCGGGATATGGAATCGTCCAAACAGGTGTGGAGTGCAGAGGAGGGGTATCCGGGCGCGTCTGAATATCGGGAATATTACCGGGATATCGGTTTCGATTGTGATTTCGATTACATCAAGCCCTACATTCATCCCGACGGAATTCGTATTGGTACTGGACTCAAGTATTTCCGGATTACGGGTAGCACAAATCATAAAGAGCCGTATCATCCCGATTGGGCGAGAGGTAAAGCTGCGGAGCATGCCGGAAATTTCATGTTCAACCGGGAGAAACAGATTGAATTTTTGAGCGGACATATGGACAGAAAGCCGTTGGTGGTTGCGCCGTATGACGCGGAACTTTTTGGTCATTGGTGGTATGAGGGCCCACAATTTTTAGAGTTCCTGCTCAAGAAAATTTTTTATGATTCACCGACGCTTCAAACGATGACGGCCTGGGAATATTTGAAAGAGTATCCGAGCAATCAGGTGATGACGCCGTCGTTTTCTAGCTGGGGGCACAAAGGTTACAGTGAGGTGTGGCTAGAGGGGAGCAATGACTGGATTTACCGGCATCTTCATGAAGCCAGTAACCGGATGCACGCTTTGGCCAAAAAATTTCATGGTTCTGATGACGGTCTGGTGTGCCGGGCGCTTAATCAGGCGGCAAGGGAACTATTGCTTGCTGAATCGAGCGATTGGGCGTTTATTATGAAAACTGGGACGATGGTGCCTTACGCACATCAGCGGACGAGGGATCATATTAATCGGTTTACGAGAATATATGAAGACGTCAACAATTTCCGCGTTGACGAGGTCTGGCTTCGAGATCTTGAAGCTAAAGACAATATTTTCCCCAAAATTGATTTTAGGGTTTACGCGTAGTTCTCGGATTCTTTTGTAGGGTTTAGCATGCTAAGCCCCTACCCGCTAAAGTACCCCTCACGTCCTGTCGAAAATGCTACAACCGTTATCCATATCGAAAGTTCAATTAATTTATGTTAAAAAAATTTTTCACCACATTCGTTTCGTTTGCGATTGTTTCCTCTTTGTATTCCCCTATGCCTCAGGCGGAAGCGGCGATCGGTATTGAGCCTTATGTATCTGCGCGTTCTCTGGTTGTCTATGACTCAGCGCAAAGCCGGATTTTGTGCGGCAAAAATTCCAATTTGCGCCGTCCGCTGGCAAGTACCACAAAAGTCATGACCGCGATGGTGGTGCTGGATAATATGGATTTGGACGATGTGATTACGGTTCATACCGAGACTTCATATGTGCCAAGAACCAAAATTTATGTGCGTCCTGGAGAAAGATTTCGTGTTCGTGATTTGTTGAAAGCGCTTCTTATTTCATCGGCCAATGATGTTGCGGTTGTGTTCGCGCACGAAATCAGCGGTTCCGAGCGGGGATTTGCCGCGCTGATGAATAAAAAGGCTCGCAGAGTCGGGGCGTACAACACGCATTATGTGAATCCACACGGGTTATCATCGGATGCGCAATATTCTACTTCTCTGGATTTGGCGTTGATTATGAATTCGGCAAAAAAATATCCCTTTATCATGCAGACATTGGCGACCAAATACGCCCAAATCCGCAGTTTGCGGGGAAGAAAATTCTTCCTTAAAAATCACAATAAAATGTTATGGAGAGACCGAAGGTTGGTGGTGGGAAAAACGGGATTTACTCGCAGTGCGATGCATTGTTTTGTCGGCCGCATTAATTACAGGAATCGAGATGTGGTTGTGGCAATCATGGGCAGTGTGCGCCCGTGGCATGATTTAAAAGTGCTTCTTGATTATTATTCGCGCGTGAGTTTCAGAAATGACTACAAAGAAGTTCGGGCGAACAAAAAAGCCTGGGACAGACGCAAAATTTTTGAATTTGAAAAGGCGTTGAAGCGCGCCGGATATAAAACAGGCCGCGTGGATGGTGTTGTGACGACCCAGACGGTGTCTGCTATCCGTGGATTTCAGAAACGTTATCATCTTGAAACAACGGGAGTCATCGGCCCCTTGACCGCGAAGCAGTTAAAGAAATTTACTTAATTCCTGCCTTTAGCTATACTTACCACTAATTTTAGTTCCTATCTACCCATCGGGGAAAAAGCATGTCTAAACTGTGCCTTGCCGTTCTTATTTCTATTCAATTGATATGCCCGGCGTTTCTTTACGCGGAAACTCCGTCCGCATCCCAGACAGCCCCGCAACAGCCAACCGAAGTTGTCGTCCAAGATTTTGAGTTTGGAAATCTAATAAACAATTTAAATGCCGAAAGCGGCGGCTGGGACTCGGATCCTGAGGACAATACGGCTGACTGTGTGCCCGAATTAGTTCCCAATGAAGGATTAACGGGGTCCAAATTCGCCTTGAAGCTTACTTACGATGTGGATTCACCGGATCCTGCCGCAAACGGATTTTGGACCAAGCTGAATGAGCTCGACGCCTCCGGATATGATCATTTGGAATTTGATGTGAAGGGGGATCGTGAAAAAGGTTTTTCGAGTGTCTTCAAAGTGGAATTGAAGAGTTTTAAAGATGCGGAGCGCATGGAGAAACTCAAAGGCGGTTTTGTGGTGACGGATGTGGAATCTGATTGGAAGCATGTCAGCATTCCCCTCAATAATTTTACCG
The DNA here is from genome assembly GCA_016214265.1 of Candidatus Omnitrophota bacterium. GTDB lineage: Bacteria > Omnitrophota > Omnitrophia > Omnitrophales > JACROU01 > JACROU01. The sequence goes on along the minus strand of JACROU010000034.1, from coordinate 10,913 downwards.
GAATTTTAAATTTTTCCGATCCCGAAATCTGGAAGAATCCGATGGTTGCCTTCAAAAATCTGGACGAGCTCGTTATCGTGTTTGAAGATCGCCGCGTGACCAAAAAAGAAGGCGCACTCTATTTTGACAATTTCAAATTCACCAAGACCGGAACTCCAGGACCAAGCGCGGTTGATTCTCCGGCGCGCGTTATTCCCAAAACGCCGATGTGGATGGAAGGGCCGGAATACGCGAAGTTTTTGATCAAGCGGTTGGGGGGATATCCGAAACAAACTCTCGTGAAAAAAGAGTTCCCGAAAGACGACCGCGAGTTCCTGATGGAAGTGGCCCGGGACACCTGGCGGTATTTTGATGAGATGGTCGACAAAGAGCATCATTTGGTGCTCGATATGATTCAGCTGGGCAAAGAAACCCCCGTTGCCGAGGACGGCTGGGTCGGTGATTACACGAATGTCACGAATGTGGGTTTGTACTTGATGGTGCTTGTTTCCGCTTCCGATCTGGGATTTATCGACAAGGCCGAAGCCGTTAAGCGAATCAAGAATGCGATCGCCGGTATGCGCAAGCTGGAACATCACTCCAGCGGATTTCCCTACAATTATTACGACACTACTACGCTTGAAAAGACCAGCTACTTTGTTTCCTTCGTCGACAGCTCGTGGCTCGCGGCCGGATTGGTGGTCGCGAAGAATGCGTTTCCGGAAGAGGTCGGAAAAGACTGTGACGATTATCTGAAAACGTTTAATTTTAATTTTTTCTACGATCCCGTCGAGCGGCAAATGTGTCACGGTTTTTATGGTCATATGAATCAGTACTCCAATTATCATTACGGGGCTTTTTTTTCTGAAACGCGAATGGGAAGTTATCTGGCGATCGGCCGGGGTGAAGTTCCGTTGGAGCATTGGTTTCACACATTTCGTACTTTTCCGGAAAATTTCACATGGCAATTTATGGAGCCGATCAATCGCAGCAAGAAAATAGTTTTGGGCGTGGAATACTATGACGGGTATTACGAATGGAAAAAGCTGAAATACGTCCCCAGCTGGGGCGGATCATGCTTTGAAGCGTTGATGCCCGCCATGGTTTTGGATGAAGCCGGGCTGGCTCCCGAAGGTCTTGGCATGAACGATCGTCATCATGTGGAAGGACATATTCTGTACACGCTGGGTGAGCTAAAATATCCGGTTTGGGGTATGAGTCCCTGCGCCATTCCCGAAGGGGGATATTCGGAATATGGCGCCAAACCCTTCGGCTCGAAAGGGTATAAAGAAGGCGTTGTGTCCCCGCATGCCAGCATTCTGGCCCTCGAAATTGCTCCTGAAATCGTAACCGCGAATATGCGCCGTTTGATTGAAAGGTATCCCATTTACGGGGAATACGGCTTTTACGATGCGGTAAATCCGGTTTCCGGATTGGTGGCGTATCGATATCTGGCGCTGGATCAAGGAATGATTCTGATCACGTTAAATAATTATCTCAATCAGGGCGCGATCCGGAAGCGGTTCAATCAGGATCCGCTGAATGAAAAGGCTAGGCCGATACTTACCGAAGAAAAATTGTTTGAGCCGAAACAAGGCATGGCTGCCACAAAGAAAAAGTAATCATGACTTTCCGGTCGCAAACACCTTCGCAAATTGTAAGACTTCCATCCTATTTTTTGTGGGACTGTTTTAATTCCGGAAAATTGGTTGCGGGCACCACGCATAAAGCGTGTCCGGATCGCTCGGCGCTCTGCCGGGAACTTCAAATTGCCCGAGAGAATGCGGTGGGCTTAAAGCAATGTCATGGCGATCGCATCGCCTGGGTTCATCAAGGCCAAGTTGACGAGATTGCCGAGACTGACGCTTTAGTAACGAATCAATCCGGTGTGCTTTTAACGATACGCACCGCCGATTGCGTTCCTGTTTTTGTGTTTGATCCCGAAACGTTGACGATTGCCTTGATTCACGCAGGCTGGAAAGGCGCGCGCCTCGGGATTGTGAAGAAAACGATTTTGGAGCTTGCTGGCCGCAGCGGGTCGGATGTGAAGCGACTTCAGGCGGCGTTGGGGCCGTCGATTCGTTCGTGTTGTTATGAGTTTCGATCGGATCAAATTCCCGAATTTAAATCATTCATGAAGCCGGTAAACGGGAAGCATCATTTTGACCTGATTGGATATTTATTTCAGGAACTCGAAGGTCTTGGAATTCCCCAATCATCGATTTTTGATTCCGGACTATGTACGTTTTGTAATCCGGGTGATTTTTTCTCATACCGGCGCGAGCAGGAAAATGCCGGCCGCATGATTTCTTTTATGATGTTGCCGTGATGTGAAGTAAGGGGCAGGTGCCAGGTTCATGAACCTGGCACCTGCCTATACCGAGGAGGAACAACCAAAACATGCAAGCGAATGATCTGAGAAGAGGAATGGCCATTATTTACAACAAGGAAATCCATCTGGTGATGGATTTTACTCATTACACGCCGGGAAATAAGCGGGCATTTGTGCAATTGACGCTTAAAAATATCCGTACGGGTAAAATTCTTCAAAACAAATTTTCCTCGACTGAAGAGATGGACGTGGCGCATCTGGAATCGCGGAAAATGCAGTTTCTCTACAAAGACACCAACGGATACCATTTTATGCAGACAGAAGATTATCACACGGTCGATATTAGTGAGGATGTGGTCGGGGACGCGAAGAATTATTTGAAGGAAAATATGGAGCTGGAGATCGATTTCCATGATGAACGTCCGGTTACCATCGAGCTTCCGAAACAAGTAATTCTGAAAGTTGTTGATTCTCCGCCGGCGATTCGGGGCGATTCTGTTTCCAATAATATGAAGCCCGCCACGCTTGAGACGGGAATGAGCATTCAGGTTCCTATGTTTATTCAAGAAGGCACCATGATTCGTGTGAACACAGAGACCGGAGAATATATCGGCAGAGAATAGCGGGTGAGAAGATGAAGCGTCGCAAAGCTCTTTTGGTCAACGATATGCAGAACGATTTTCTGGACCCCGGAGGCGTTCTTTATTGCGGCTTCCAAGCGCGACGGATCATTCCGTTCGTGGCCCGGAAAATAGATCAATTTCATCGCGAGGGGGATCCCGTCATTTTCGTGAGTGACGCCCACCGGCTTTCAGACTATGAATTGAAAATATATCCACCGCATGCGATGAAAGGTTCATCCGGAGCCAAGCTGATTCGCGGCATTCAGCGAAGCAAGAGGGATTATGCGATTGAAAAGCGCGCTTACAGCGGATTCTCGAATCCGCGCTTGATGCGCATTCTGAAGCGGCTCAAGATCAATGAAGTCTATCTCACAGGTGTTTGTACCTCTATCTGCGTGATGGAGGCGGCCTCCCGGCTTTATCAGATGAAAATGCCCACCGTGATTTACAGCCAAGGGGTCGCGGACTTTGACCCTAAAAGTCATGAGGCCGCTTTAAAGCGCATGAAGAAAATTTTTGGTGTTCGAATCCTTCCATGAATATTAAATTCAAATTGAAATTTCCCATTGCTGAGCTCCGGCGGGGGTATTTTACGGATTCATATTTTGTCAAAAGCCGCGAAATGCTCAGCGGAACTGGGAAACGTGCGCATGTCTTGATGCAAGTTTTTTGCAAACACAGCGCCGTTCTTTGCGGCGTGGACGAGACTGTGGCTTTGCTCAGGCAATGTTTCGGTTCGAAAAATAAAGTGATTGTGAAGTCGTTGCGCGATGGCGACATGATCAAGCCCTGGGAAACCGTGATGACTTTGGAAGGTAATTATTCGGATATCGCTATTTATGAAACGATTTATTTGGGGATTCTTGCCCGCAGAACTGCTATTGCGACGAATGTTCGGCGTGCTGTTGAGGCCGCAGGAGGGAAGCCGGTTTTGTTTTTCGGTTCGCGCTTCGATCATTATTTGATGCAAGAAGGAGACGGTTTCGCAGCGTTTATTGGAGGCGCTCAAGACGTGACCACAGACGCCAACGGTGCTTGGTCTGGGAAAAAAGGAATTGGAACGATTCCTCACGCGCTCATCGCTGCTTTTCGTGGAAATACCACTGAGGCCTCGGAGGCGTTTAGTCGATATTATGACTCCAAAATCGTATCGCTTGTTGATTTCGATAACGATTGTGTTCGAACCAGCCTTGAGGTTGCTCGTAAATTAGGAAAAAAACTTTCGGGAGTTCGGCTCGACACCTCCGAAAAACTGATCGATGTATCAGTACGCGGCCGAGCTGAAGATTCACGCGGTGTTTCGGGCGAGCTGGTTCGGAATGTTCGGAATGCGTTGGATCGCGAAGGCTTCCGCTGGGTAAAAATTATTATCAGCGGCGGTTTTAATGAAGAAAAGCTGAGAAAGTTTAACCGGGATAAAGTGCCTTTTGATGCGGTTGGAATCGGATCCTGGTTTTTTCACGATCGGGTAGATTTTACGGCCGACGTTGTTCTGGTTGACGGAAAACCTTGTGCCAAAGTGGGACGAAAATATCATCCTAACCCTTGGTTAAAAAAAGTGATCTCATGAAAACAAAACTTGCGGGCGTTTTGATTGCTTTGATGTGTTTTCAATTCTCCGGCTGCGCGGTGCTTACGTTTATCAATTTCATGCCTCGGACCTACTCGGAAGTCTATTCCGTAAAAACCCAAGATGACTGGACACTGGTCCTTCAGCGGTATTATCAAAAAGGACATGTGAAGTACAAGAACCCGGTGATTCTCTGTCACGGAATGGGGTATAACGCCGAGTTTTGGGATATCGGCCGCAAACGAAGTTTCGCCAAATATCTGGCCGATCGCGGATTTGATGTTTGGTCCGTATCCCTTCGTGGGGCGGGGAAGAGCTCGAAACCTGGCTGGCTCGCTTTTCGCGAACTGCTTAGTTTTCGTCCGGACGATTTGAGCAATATGAGCTTGAATGCCAACAAGTTGAATTGGAATATCGACGATTATATCCGCTATGACGTTCCGGCAATCGTAGCCAAAGTTAAAGAGGTGACCGGTCAGCCGCAAGTGGATTGGGTGGGGCATTCGATCGGCGGGATGATCGTGTTTGCACACTTGGAATCAGCCGAACACCCCGAAGAAATTGGCAATGTTATGGCGATTGCGCCGAGCTGTGTTCATCTGAAGCCGCAAAATGCAGCGCTGGATTTCGTGAATAAGAAAAAATTTATTTTTGATTTTGGTCTTCTGGTGAATCAGAAAACTTTGTATAAAATCCTGGTTCCATTCCGGGGCATGGTTCGCGATCCTTTGGCTGATCTGTTTTATTCTAAGGATAATATGGATCCGGGCACTATTTCCAAATTGTATAATCACGTTGTCGAAAACGTTTCGCCGGGCGTAATGAACCAGATCGTGTTAATGCTGAAAGAAGAATATTTTGTTTCTTCGGATGGTAAAATTAATTACACAGAAGAAATGACAAAAATCAATAATCCAATTCTTTTTGTTGCGGGAAGGGATGATAATTTGTCGGATCCCGAAAGCGTCCGTTATGGCTACCGGAAAGTCTCTTCGACGGATAAGACCTATCTGGAGTTTTCCACGCTGAACGGTACCAAAATGGATTATGGTCATGATGATTTGATTATTGGCAAACGTGTCCAGGACGAGGTTTATCCGAAACTGTACAATTGGCTTGTTTCCCACTCAAAACCCAAATAAAATAACCCTTTTCCGGGGGCGAGTAGCTCAGTTGGTTAGAGCGCTACGTTCACATCGTAGAAGTCACAGGTTCGAGTCCTGTCTCGCCCACCATTTCTCTACACCTAGTTCGTTTGACTGCTTTTGGGTATAGACCGCATCAGTGCGGTTTATCAAATTTCTCCTCTTCACTCCAATTAAATGAATTCCAATTTGATTTAGATGAACGATCGACATTGTAAAGAGATTTTGATTAGATCGGCAATGATCGAAAGAGGAGCGTGAGAATGAAAAATGATTGTGATAAAATAATGGTTCTTATGGGAAAGCCAAAACATATTCTAGTTAAGAAAATTATTGGGAAGCGTACCGTTGAACGATCCGGTTTACCAGCTGGATATGGTCTCTTTCTGTCTGAGCTGAAGGAGCGCATCCGATCTGCTCAGATTAAAGCTTCAGTTTCTGTTAATAGGGAACTGATCCTGCTTTACTGGGATATTGGGCGCGAGATACTTCATAGACAGAAGCGAGAGGGATGGGGTACGAGAGTTATCAATCGTATCGCGATTGATTTGAACAGAGAATTTCCCCAAATGAAAGGATTTTCTCTACGTAACCTCAAATATATGAGAACCTTCGCCGAAGTTTACCCGGATAAGCCAATTGTGCAACAAGCTGTTGCACAATTACCTTGGGGGCAAAACTTATTGCTTATTGAGAAGGTGAAGGATCCAGCGGTAAGGTTTTGGTATGCTCACAAAGCAGTAGAAAACGGCTGGAGCCGAGCGGTGCTTTGGCATCAGATTGATACCAAGCTGTATGAGCGTCAGGGCACAAATAAAAAACTGGCGAATTTCCAGAGCGCACTTCCCGCTCCGCAATCTGATCTTGCTCACGAGATGTTAAAAGATCCCTATAATTTTGATTTTCTCACATTAGGCGAAGAAGCGCATGAAAGGGCAATTGAAAAAGAACTTTTGAATCATATTCAGAAATTCTTGGTGGAACTAGGAAAGGGATTCGCTTTTGTTGGGAATCAATACCATCTCCAGGTAGGTGACAAAGATTTTTATATCGATTTGCTTTTTTATCATTTGAAGTTACGTTGTTTCATAGCGATTGATCTTAAGACGACTGAATTTCAGGCGGAATATGCCGGCAAGATGAATTTGTATCTTTCGGCAGTAGACGATATGGTTCGGCATCCATCGGATCAACCTACGATCGGAATCATTCTTTGCAAATCGAAAAATAAGTTAGAGGTAGAGTATGCTTTGCGTGATACGCATAAGCCGATTGGGGTTTCGTCCTACAAGCTAATGCGATCGGTTCCGAAGCAATTGAAGGGGAGCCTGCCCACGATTGAGGAATTAGAAGAGGAATTGCGGGATAAAAAGGCCAATCATTGATCGGCGAATTTTTGGTGTAGACCCTTTTGCCTCTACACCACGTTTTTTCTTTAACATCATTGAAGTAATTAGTTGATGTTTTTCAGTAAAATTGAGCGATTTGATTTTGTCCTTAACCATTGATCTCCCGAAACTTCCACGCTCCTCGGGCGACTCGATAGAGTGAGATCGAGTATTCAATCTCGAAAGTCGTTCGTGTGAGAGTGTTGTTCGGGCACCATTTCTTCACTCTCGTGCTAACAAGGCGGGTCCCATCACAGTTCAAACCGGAATATTTCAGGAGGAAAAAATATGAGCAAAAAGGTATATGGAAAACCAATTAAGACGGGTTGGGTTTTGACATTGCTAGGAATTGTTGGCATTGTCGCAGGAATTCATTTTGCTGGTTCGACAGGGAATTCCGGATTTTTTGCTCTGATGGCGCTCGGCGGATTGCTCGTGATTTCCGGGATTGTGACCGTCGGCGTTTATGCCGTGATGGAAATGGGCGTATCCCGCGCATTAAAAGACAGTGCGCCGCTTTTGCGATTTACTATTGCTGCTCAGGATTATGCCGCGTATGCCGCTCAGCAGGCACAAGAGATACGGTCGACTAACAAGATTTCTCTGATCATTGCTCTCGTATTTTGCGGATTGGTTGCGGTCATAGGCCCTTTCTCTGTGAAACACGATGGAATTATTTTTGCGTTTGTTGGAGTAGGCTTGGCGCTGATCCTTACATTTTTTGCATGGAGTATAACAGCCTATCGCGTCAACAAACTGATGAAGGGTGACAAAGAAGTCGTTCTGACCTCAGGCAGCGCTTATGTCGGGGGCGAGTTCCATGTATGGAAATTGCCCGCCAGTTTTTTAAGTGAAGTGGTTTATTTCGGCGCCGGTGAATATGAGGAAAGTCCAACGGCTCTCATCCGGATTACTTACAACGCGTTCACCAGAACTATCGTGACGCCTTACACTGTTTTGATTCCTGTTCCGCAGGGCATGGAAGAAAAGGCGAAAGCCGCGGTGCATATCTTAAAAGGTGACGTGAAAAAGGTGGAAGAAGGGAATAAGTAGTCTTGAAGACGACACGAACGGTATTTGGGATTATTCTTTTTGCGTACATTTTTTTTGGAAGTATTCCTGTATCGCAGGCCGGAACCGGATATGAAGTCAAGTGTGCGGACGCGAAATGCGGATTCAAGACGCAAGCGCAAATCGGCGGAGGATTTGTTTTCGAAGAAGCTGGCGGTTTTTGTGCCAAGTGCGATCAATGGGTTTCGGTGACTTGGAACCGGGGTGAGAAAGCGCCAGTTCCGTTCGCAACGTTCTGGGATCCGAAAATGGGTGAAATTTGCCGGCTTTACCCGTGTCCGAAATGCAAACAACCTTTTGTCGTCATCGAGACGATAGAAGATATGAAATTCTGCCCTAAGTGCAATAAACCCACCCTTCAAAATAAACGGACCGTGCTTTATGACTAAAATTATTAAGTCATTGATTGTCGCCGGCGTTTTGTTTTTCGTCGCGCAATTCTCAAAGGACGCGATTTCCGGTATCGCTGATGATACGGAAACCGGACCCCACAGGGAGTGGGCGGACAAAGCGCATATCGCTGCTACGTCTGGAAAATTCGACGAGGCTATTTCATGCGCGGACAAAGCAATTCAGATTAAGCCGGATTATGCGGCTGCATTCAATACGCGGGGGTACGCCCACAATCAAAAAAAATTATATGATGAAGCCATAAAAGATTTCGACATGGTTGTAAAGATTAAGCCGAATTATTTTGCGGCCTACATCAACCGTGGGTCGGCCAAATATTATAAAGGCCAATACGACAGTTGCATCGTTGATCAAAGTATGGCGATAAAACTGGATCCCAGTTATAGCATCGCTTATCTCATCCGGGCCCGCGCCTATGTGAAAAAAGGGGCGGATGACTTAGCCATTGATGATTACAACCGGGTGCTGGAGCTGGATCCCAAAGATGCTGCTGCGTATTCCGAAAGGGCAGACATCTATCGCAAAAAAGGTGAGAATGGTCTGGCGCTTGAGGATATGAAAAAGGCCATTCTTCATGATCCCAAGAACGAAAACTTCAAAAAAAATCTGGCGAAATTAGAGCAAAGTTCCGTAAGTGACGTGCCCGTGGCGAGTGACTTTTCGGCTCCGGGTGGTTTGCCATCGTCTGCCGCTGAATCCACGCCGCAGCCTGCTCCATCTTCCTCTTCCGGCGCTGAGTCCTCAGAATCTGTGCGCGTGCTCGCGCCGTTTTCCGGTTATGCCGTTGGCGATCAATGTAATCAGTGTGATTCAAGCCAATCGGGTGTGCCCTGGCAGCCCGGCCAGCCCGAGATTAGCGGGACGGTCGGTGCCCCGGAACTGGGACAGTACGAGGCATTGCTTCGTCACACGATGCAGGGTCTGCGTCTCCTTTACGGCAACCTGTCAGCAACGGAAGAAAGCACATTCAATGCTTTTTGGGCTCCATTTTTTGATCATCCCACCAAACCGGCGCTGGAATATTTCAAAAAAATTACGCCGTTACTCGACGAGACGGAAGTCACGCTGAACAATCTTGATGGGACACTTTCGGGATTGGGACAGTCGCTTGAGGGTGTTTTTCTAGCCGGCGGGGATTCATCGAATCCCGCAAACCAAATCGCGAGTATCAAATATCAGGATGTAAAAGCGTTGCGTGCCCGACTCGCCGATCTCACCAAACAAATTGAAGCGCTTGGCAATCCGCCTAATCCGTTGGCGGCCAAGTGTGCGGCGCGCAAGCGTCACCGGAAAGCGATCGGCGGAAAAGATGTGTGGGAATTTCTGCATCAGGCCAAAATCGTGGGGCTGAAGATCGACAAGAATACGGTGGGCGGAAATATCACCTACTTCGAATCTGTCGATAAACCCGAAGTCGAACTCAAATGGAACGGAACAAAATTCACTTACAATTCGATCAATCCCCATTTTGAAAATCCCTGCCAGCCGTGGACTGCGGGGGACGCGGGTCAGCCGCAATGGGGCGGATACACGTACAGTTTTCAAGGGAGCGGTGAAATGTCTGCTGACGGACTAACTGTTCTTTCTTTTCACGGAGTTCGTGTTCGGCGTTGCTGCGAATCTCCGGGCTCGCCTTCCGAACAAGTGGTTGAGCAGGTCCGCAACTTTGATTATGAGCGTCCGGGACTGGTTCTTTATCAGGGAAAACCTGTCACAATCGAAGATGGCCGCGTGCGTTTGGTTTATTCCAACATCGAAAACCCGGATCTTTCCGGTAAGAAATTTATCGAGAATTCGCTCGTGCTCGAGTTTCGCAGTTACCTGGATTTTGAGGAATTGAATTGGGGTGCCATTGCCACTAATCTCAGCAATTTAGTTAAAGCGGCGGGCGGTGAGGGATCTTCCGCTCAGATTGAATCGACGACGAGTCAAGGTGGAATACCGGTGGGTGCTCCGGATGCCGGCGCGCCAGGCGGGAATAAAAAGTCCTCGGATCCGGAACAAGATCCCAAAGTAATTAATGAAGCGATTGCCGATCACATGGCTTTGTCGGAACAGGCGCGTCGCGACGGGGAGCGCTGGGCCGCTGACGCCGGGAAGGAAACGAACGACGATCGCCGCAAGGATTTGGAACGCCGAGCCGCTAATTTTTTCGCTAATGCCCAGGCTGAGAAGTATATCGCCGACAGTTTGCGCACGGGCACTATCGTTCATACCCGCACGGCGTGGGATTAGCGTCAGCATCAGGAACTGGTCAAGAGTGTAAAAAAAGAAATCGCGGCATTTGCGGCGGAAAATAAATTCATCGCGAATATTCCTAAAGTGGGCAATATGGTCGGCGGGATAGAAGGCGTAAAGATGCGTGAAGACGCGCAGAAGCGTATTTCCGAGGCC
>JACROU010000032.1 GCA_016214265.1 Candidatus Omnitrophota bacterium | reverse complement strand
ATTCCGTTGTCGATGGGAAAAATCTGGAAAAATTCGAAAATTCACAGGACCCCATGGGGTCCCGTGATACTTGTCCCTCAAACCAAAAGGGGACAATTCATTTGCTACAAAAAGGGGACATCTTGACTTGCTACCAACATCAAACGCAAGTTGTTGAAATGTAGGGGGTTACTTCAAATCCACCGTCTCCCGGACGAAGGGTTATTGCTCCTGTCTGTTTCAAGTTGAATAATGAAATTCCTGCTTTTTCCAATTTCTGCCTGAAAATTCCCGGAATTGTTGTTGGACCATTGGCCAGAACAAGAGCCTGGGGGCGTAATTCAGCAATCGTATCCAGCATTTCGACGGTTTGAATGCTCTTTGCACTGACATATAAAATTTCGGGATGCAGGAATTGACCGGATAAATTTTTTATTTCCTCAACACAGCAGTCTTCCTCCAATATCAAAACCCGCATTCCGCGCTGATTCAGCACGAGCGCACACGAATTCAAACGCGACGAGCCTGCATCGATAACGTCCACGCGCGTCGATTCAGAAATCAAGAATTGATTTCCTGGTGTGAGGCCAGACAAACTTCCCTTTTGTTGGCGGATTTTGTGAATCAATTCATCAAATCCGGATTCTCGCGAGTATGGCCAGCGCGTCGCCACGGACCGGAATTTGCAATGATTCGAAATCCGGACGAGGCCGCTCCAGAACTTTCGTTTCATCGACGTCATAAATACCTGATCCAATTTTTTGATGCCTCGCGCTTTCAAAAATGGAATCACTGTCCAATAATCCTGAGCGAAACTTTCCCCGCGTCCGCCGTTGAATAGCACGGTTCGTCCCAATCGATCTTCTGAAAATATAACGGATGAGCCGGGCACGTTCAAAATAACGATTTCCTCGCGTGTCCGGAAAACCGGAAGCAACATCGCGATCAAAACGCCGACGGTGCCGATGGCGAATGTCCGTTTCATAAAAGGATGCCAGGACTTCGTCAAGCCGGTGATGAACATCAAAAGTAAACCGTAATAAATCACGAGCATGCTCCAGTGCGGCGACGGAAGATAAAGATATCCGAGCGGAAATTGCGCGAGAAAATGTGCGGCCCCTGTCGACAGTTTGACGAAACAAACTGGAATCGCGATCAAAAATGCTGCGGCCGGGAGCCAAACAAGAGAAATGGCGAGCACAAAAATGAGCGTGAATAACGCAAACGTGGTGAGCGGGACAATCACACAATTTGCCAGCAAGCTGGTGAAACTGAGCACGTGGAAATAAAAAAGAATGAGCGGAAATGTGCCAATCGTGGCGGCCAGCGTGCTGGCAAAAGTAATTTTGAATGAGCGCAGCACTTTTTTCCACCAAGGAATATGCTGTGGCGAACCGCTGCCGGATATTTTTTGGTCCGTTCTCAGCCAATCGTTGATTTGGGGAGAAATTCCCATCAGCGCAAGCACCGAGATGAAGGAAAGCTGAAACGCGACGGAATAAAGATGATTCGGATTCATGACCAACAGGAGAAAAAGCGCGAAGAAAATACTCGTGATCACATCACTCGCACGGCTCAACATCACGGCACCCAGAATCACTAATCCCATAATTCCCGCCCGCTGAACCGGAAGCTGCCATCCGGCAAGCGGCACGTAAAAAACGAGTACCGCGGCGGAAATGAGCGCCGCCACGCGCATCGACACGCCGAACCATCCCAGAAGGAGAAACACAAATCCCGCCACCAGCGACACTTGAAATCCGCTTATCGCCAAAACATGCACAGTTCCCGTTGAAACGAAGTCATCCGTGATTTCGCGCGGAATGCTCGTGCGCTCGCCCGTGATCAGCGAAAGCAGAATGTCGCGTTCCGGAGCCGGAGCGAGTTGATAAACTCGATCATGAATCGCGTTTCGCAGATCAAAAATTTTCCGGATCAATCCCGGACGCGTTTCGATCACGCGAATCGAATGCGAACCAAATCCCAAAAGCGAAGCTCGGATATCTTGATTCTCCAAATATTTTCTGTAATCAAACTCTCCGGGATTTACCGCTGATTTCGGGAAGCTAAGCTCGCCTTTGATTCGCAGCTCATCTCCGTAGGACGGAACGATCTTGGCATTCAATAGCGTCACACGTACATTTCCAGAGAGTGTCACTTTTCGTTTGGCGCTAAACCAACTTTCCGCACGAAGCGTGAACGAGAGGATCTCCTTTTTCCCTTTAGATTTCTGATTCACTTCAGAAATCACTCGTCCCTGCAAACTTCCCCGTCCGTGGAATTCTGGGTTCGAAACATCCTGCGCGGGAACCATCTGACTGATCTGATACGAACATGCCCCGACAGAGAGAATTAATAGAAAGGCAATCGGCAGAAATATTTTGGGATTCCAGATAAAAATCAGGATAGCAAAACTGGCGAGAGCAATCAGCGCAAACCACGGCCAAGCGATTTCATAGCGAGTCAGAGTTCCCAACACAATTCCGGCAGCGTAGGTCAGCGATATAAATAGGAAAGGACGTTCGAGGAATATCTTCATGGCACAGACATGAAGATAGCATAAATTATATTAAATTTAAATATTAATATATTGAATAATAAAACTAGGCCATCTGGGCTAGTAGTTTTTTGAGTTGATGCTTCAGAAGAGTATTTTCGAGGATGGTTTTGATCAAATATTCCGAGGGCTTGTAAAGACCATTTACGTTGATTAAAAAACCTGGACCTTCGGCGGATTTTGGATCATATGCCAGCTTCTCCGCCAAAATCAAATGCACCAAATCGTAGAAAGCTTTTCCTTCCGAAGTATTGAAAGCAAGATCCTGCATCTCAAGAGGCAAAACACGGGAGACCACTTGAGAAACTACATGATTCAAAATCTGGTCATTATCTTCGAGAAGCACCACAGGATCATTCGGCTTCAATCCATTTGCCTGCTTAAGCCATGAAAGACTGCGCGGGCCCACACGTTTCCCTGAGAGAAACTCTTTCAGAAATTCTTCTACGCTAAGTCCTGTTTCAGGAAGATAAACGAAATATCCGTGTTGTTTAAGCTTATCTTCCGTAAGCGTCCCCTTGCGAATCATTTCACGGGCAACACGCTGCAATTCATTAAAGTATTTCTCATGCTCATAATGAATCGCCGTTGTGGTTCCTTGAGCGATTCGCATGAGAACTGATTTGGGTTCAAGTTCACCGGTAATGACAATCGCATGATTTTGGGATTTGAAGAAATCGAGGAAAGGTTTGAGATCGGGATGATCTTTAAAATCTTCTACCAACTTTTCAAGTAAAGGGGCCTCTTTTCCTGCGTTCACCTTCTTTTCATAATCTGAAAGCTGCCTTGACAACTCAGGGAAAAACCGTCCGATATCCAATCCCCAAATTCGTCCGGTGTAATCATAAATGACAAAAGTAGCCTTGAGCGAAATGCCGGTTGCTTTCTCGACACGAGAAGACAAACCTCCGATAAAATCTGATCTGGGATTACCTTCTCGCCCCAAACTTGCGCCATCAGATTGACGCTCTCTGTCACATTCGTCTTTGCGGATTGAAGGCAGAATCCTGTCCGAGGAATTATCCTGCTTGGGCGTCTGAATCATACCCTCCGCCTCTGAGCAAAGCACTTTCAGTCTCTCTTTGGCTCCAGCATGAATTTCATCCGTATTCAAAAGACGTTTTGATAAATTCACGAAGGTTTCCATTTCATCAGGATAATCTTTTT
>JACROU010000029.1 GCA_016214265.1 Candidatus Omnitrophota bacterium | reverse complement strand
TCAAGATCGAGTCCCGAGCCAATTGATTGAAGTCGACTTGTTTGCCGCCTTCTTCCAGCAACTGACGAAGCGCGTAAAAAGCCGAATGCCCGAAGTGGAGGTCACGGGAATCGAGCCACGCCAGAATCGTATCGATTTCCGCTGGCGATTGAGTAATCACATCTGCGGAAGTAAGTCCCAAGGAAGCCAGCAACTGATCCCGGCCCGCTTGATCCTGCTTCAAATATTGATTCACGAGGAAATCCCGCACCGCCTGTTTGATACTGGCGACAGACGCCGAACGTGTCTGAAACTCCTGGCTCGCCGACAGAGAATTTTGAAGCGCTTGAACATCAATCCTTTCAAGCTGAATGCTGAGAGCTGACAGCTGAGAGCTGATTTCCGCCTGATCCGGATCCCGCCCCAGCACCTTCCGGTAATAATGAAGCACCACGGGCCGAAGCTCTTGTTTGATGATTTCGGCATACGTCGTCTGGCGCTGCTTCTCGAGTTCTGCGAGCGCCGTCCCCGCATCGTCTTCAATCTTCTGTTTTTGCAACGCCACCTCGGCATCCAACAGAGCCAATTGTTCCGACGCCGCGTCTCTGGCCTGCCGCTCCATCTCATCCAGCTGACGCAGCTGCGGGGAAATATCAATTTTTCCGTAAACAGGGATTTTGAAGAAAAGAATCTTCCGGAATGTGATTTGTCTTTGATGATCATACAAATACTGTCTTTGCTGATTGATCGATTGAATCGCCGATTGAAGCTGAGACTCGATTTGTGCCGTCGCCTGGCCCTGAGTTTGCGCAAGCTGAAGCAATGTGTAGGTTAGAATGGTATTTATCCGCGAGCCAAAATAAATTGCGAAATTCGGATTGGCAAACAGAGGCTATTCGAGGATTAAAAGGGAAGTAACTAACAGCGAAATGATTTGGCTAAAATTATGCTTCATGAAACTTCAGCCATCGCCACGGAAAATAGTCGGACTGGATCAGCGCTTGAATGACGCGCTAACTTTCGCGCCATTGACTTTTCCTATTCAAAAACGTATCAAATTCAAGATTGAGCTGCCGATTCAGAATTTAATTGAAAAAAAGTACACACAGCAACAAACATAAAAGCGTCTACGACACCGAACACAATATCTGTCACAATACCCGTGGGTTTAAATAATTGAACTAAAATTTTAATTGCTACAAAAACTGAAAAAAACAATGTCCATTTTTTAGCACGCAGAAGCAATTTCAAACCTCCTTCAATAGCATCATAAATATGGAGATTTTGATAAAAAATTAAGCCCGGCATATAAACCGTCGACAAGGTGAATGAAATAAAAATCAATTTACCGGACACAATTACCGCTTCATTCATATTCTCAAGTTTAATTCCATTAAACACGAATACGGCCAGCACAACAAAGCCGATCAACAACATAAAAGAGCCTAAAATAATGGCATAGACCAAATAGGTACCGAAATATTTTTTTGCAAACGCAACTATCTGCCCTTTTTTGGCGACCCCCTCTCTTATGCCATTGGCAATGGTTCCTAGCAATCCGGCCCCGATGAAAACCCCGATAATTTGGATAAATAAGGAAAATAAGAAGAATTTGACGTTTGAAACCACATTGAAACAGATAAGAAAAAAGATGTAAGCAATGAAATAATTTTTTACTTTAAGAATATTCTGATTAATTTGGTTCATCATTTCATTCTTATCCCACTTTTATTTCAAGTTCACATAATCTGATTTATAATTTCTTAAGAAGGCAGATGGACAAATGAATTATTTTTCCGATGACAAACCACCAAATACCTCCGAAAATAATAAGCGCGATTGGGATTGAAATATTTGAGGAACACTCTGCCGTCATCATGATAAGAATAAATGATAAGGGGAAATCTAAAATAATTGGGATTGCCATAACATTCCCCGTTGGCAGTAACAGGGACATAGCGTATGAGAAAATCAAAAGAACCGTATGGTAGAAAAATAAAACAAACGCGGCATTTTTAAAATCCCAAACCAGCTTGCCCTTCAATTTAAAATATATGTAAGCAACCAGTTGATTCACAAACCTACCAACCTGTCAGTTATTACCATGAAAAATAATCGGACTTAATCAGCGCTTTTGTGGCACGGCCTTTGGTGCCGTCGCGCTTGTCCTGTTCGAAGGCTTCGCGGACTTTTTGATATTCATCATCCACATGCCCTGGCTTATATTTCCGATATTTTTTCATATCCTGATTTTTAAAATACACAAAACATTCATCAATCACCTTTATTCCCGCGTCGTAATCTCCGATGGTGTCGTAGAGGCGCAGGAGAGTAATGATAACGGTGACACCAAAAATACCATCGTATCCCAAAGGAGGTAAATTGCCCTTGTTATTTTCTTTCAAATTCCCAATATACTCGTAGACAGACCTGGCATCATGTGTTTTTTGGTATTCAATTAATACCTCAAGTTCTAATAACCTGTCTTCATAGTGTTTGGCCCCAGCATGAGACTCTTTCAATGATCTCAAAACAGTCAATGCTTCCTCATACTTACCTTGTTTTTGTAATACCCGTGCTACAAAAAAAGTAGGCCGCCCACGAAGCACCTTCGGCATTTTCTGGTCATACTCTATGGCTTTTCGGTACTTCACCAATGCCTCTTCATATTTGTCGGCACGTTCTAACTGCTTTCCTTCCTCCTCCACAGCATGCTGTTCAAAAATTAGCTTCATATTATCATCATGGCTTAGGGAAGACACTGAAGCTGTTTCACAAAAAGAGACACCAGTTAGTTGAAGTCCCAAAACAAGGATAAATAAACAAATTATATTTTTTCTCATTGTTAAACTCCCAAATCAACACGGTAATGGTCAGTGCCAACCTGTTGAACGATTGGTCCGAACGACGTCAAGAAATCTCGCAACTCCTGTGCGTCTTTCGCCCGTGAAATCATCTGCGCGACAAAGCCGCTGACTATTTCATTCCGGTGAATGGCTTCCTGCCGCTTCGTCATGTCGGGATACTCAGTCACGTAATCATCGGCGCTTCTTACTCCGCGAATGTAATCAAAATGGTCGGCTCCCACGATTTCAATGTTGAAGAGCGGTTGATTTCGATCACCAGGAGTGTACCCTCCGATTTCTGGAAGATATCCGCTGATCGCATTGCCAAGCGCCAGCTGATCTTTATCGCCCCACACATTCACCACCAGCTTCGCGCCGGAGTTTGCTAGCGTCGTCCAGTTAAAGCCGGTTTGGTTGCCGACCTGCTGTTTCAGATCATTATAAAATTCATTCACCTTCGCATCCAGCGTTGTTTTGTCTATCGTGTTGTAAAAAGCGTCCAGCTTTGAGAGGAAAAACGCCGTTGCGTTGGCCACGGCTCCCGGCACTCCTTTCAACGTCGCGCCCAATAACTTAAACGCATTCTCAAGGAGTTTGCGTGTTGTGTCATTGCGTTCGGTCGCCACATTTTCCATCGCTTTGATTACGTCCACGATCACGCTGGCCAATAACTCTCCGACTCCAAATGTTGCTCCGCCAAGCGCCACATACGCCTCCGGCGTCAGGCCTTCGTTTACAATTGCGCTCACCATCGGCACAAATCCTCCTGAATATCCCACTCCCACCACAGGCCGCAGCCGGTTTCCAACTCCCTTGTCATTGAAAAATTGTTGCATTCCTAACTGCGCTTCCCATGATAATTCCCCCGAGCCTCCGGCCAGCTGAGTTGTCAGCACTTTCATCGCATCTTCCAACTTCTTGGCTGCATCCTGCGCCTTTTGCTGATTCCCGAGCAGCGTACTGAGCGCTTTAAACATCAGGCCCTTCACCTGAAAGACTGGCGCGGGAATCACATCTTTTTCGGCGTCGACTTTATTGTTCGGGTCGCTTTGAGCCGCCACATCGTATTTCAACCGCCTCAGATATTCCGGCCCGCTTGCCCCGGTCAAATTTCCGATTCCGTTAACGAGCACAAATAATTCTTTCGCCAGCGGACTGGTTGATCCGACACCCGATGGTCCGGACTGAAGTCCCACACTGGCTTCAGCGATCTTTTCCCCAAAAATATTCAATTTCAGGAAAAAATTCTCGAGAAAATTAAATGATGGCCCTTGGTTAGTTATGCCTGGCATCACCGGATGAGCATCAATGATAATTTCACCTTCCACGATGGTGCCATCTGCCTTTATCCATTCCTGATTAGGATTGGATTTGGCGGGCCCCTGAATCGTTAACACCGATGTGCCTTCAATGCCGTAACTTATCCTCGTGATTTTTCCCTGATCGTAAGTCTGGCTTAATGCCGCCCCGCCACTGACCACGCTGTCATAGGTCAGTTTCTGGTAATAAATACTCCCGGCATCATCCATCCCGAGTCCCGTGATGCGGGCCGTTCCGCCGACACTTGAGCTTTCCGTCATCTCGCCGCTGACGGCGTTATACTCGATCTGGCTGTCTCCGTTTTTGTAACGCCAGACATCACCACTCACCGACACCTGACCTTGACTTAATCCCTGCTGGTCTTCGTAAATTTTCTGCTGCGTGGGCTGCCCAAAAAGCGTAGCCACACTTCCCAACACCTGCTTAAATCCGTTCGCTGTGAATTGACCAACGCCTTGAACAACCCTTGAGCCGAAATTCACCACCGTCCCAACGGCACCGGCAAATCCTTGACCGAATTTGCGAATTCCATCGCCAACTTTACTCAAAATACTTTTGCCTGCTTCATTCAGATCAGAATTGGTGTTTTGATTTCCTGAATTTGAAGAAGCATTTTGTATCAAACTCGCTGTCAGCTGCCCCAGAAAACTCGACACAAATTCCCGCGCAATTGGCGGGGCGCCAACCTTATCCAAGGCAATCGCAGAACCAACACCCACTAGGCCCCCGGCGGTAGCGCCACTGAAAAGAGATTGCGTGACGGAATTGAGAATGCCTGCGGGGCCGCCGCTTTGGAGAAGGCCGCCGGCGACACCACCGGCTACGGCGCCGATGGGAATGCCGAGAAGGGCTGAAAGTCTTGGATCGATCCCATAAAATTGTCCGAGTGTTTGAACGCCAGTTGAAAAAATTTCTCCGGTCAGCTGGGGGATCACATCACTGAAGGGATTTCCAGAGAGAATATTTCCGGTGAGGATTCCGCTGATCGACGAAAGTCCGCTGGCGATTGGGGGCGCGAGGCCGATTTTGAGGGCGAGTTCGTTGACTCCGGCGACAATGAGCGAGCGGAGTGAGCCTCCGAGAATCGCGGACGCCGGCCCGAGCGAGCCGATCGCTGTCGGGGCGATGACGCCTCCGGTAATGAAGGCCGTCGTCAATCTTGTGATGGTGGGGTCGACACCGATTTTATCCAGCGTTTTGCCGGTGCCGATCGAGAGCGCGGCGCCGATCACTTGCCGGCCTATCAAATGTTCCGGCGATAACGCTCCTGCGATAAACTTCGGACCTCCCGCAAACTTCAGGAATTTGCCGAAGTTCATGATGCCTTGTTTCAGAAACTGAAAACCGGAGGTCAGTCCCTTTAAGAGCGTCTCCGCCACAAATTTCACCCCCGCGAAAGCAAGTTTTCCAAACGCGATCAGTCCCTGACCAATCGCCACCACGGCATTAGCAATGGCCGTGATCACAGTCGATACAATCGCGCTCATCACCGTAACGATCGCGGTGATTGTGGCCACTGCCAGTGTAATCACAGTAATCAACACCTGCGCCACACGCGCCACCACACCCAGGATCAGAGCGAAAAAGGCGCCCGTGATCTGCTTTTGCTCTTCCACGCTGATCATCTTCGCACTGGCTTCCGGCACGTATGGTGTCAGTACCACGCCTTCTTGATATCGAGAACCTGTTTGCGCGCTATCGCCCGGAAGTGGTGTTCCATGCGGCGGCCTACAAGCACGTGCCGCTGATGGAGAACGAGAACGCCTGGGAAGCGGTGCGCAACAACGTGCTG
>JACROU010000041.1 GCA_016214265.1 Candidatus Omnitrophota bacterium | reverse complement strand
TTAATTGGGCGATACCGCGTTTGACTGGAAAGCCGACATTCAATAAATTTCTGGGATGGTTTATCTTTTGGGCGTGGCAGTTTGCGATGACGGCCACGATTGTTGGAATGCTGCTTGGCTACGGGCAGGGTGTTGAATGGGCGGAGACACCCATTTTTATCGATCCGCTAATTGTGGTCGGATTAATTCTGGTCGCCATTAATTTTTTGGCGCCGATTATCCGGACTGGAGAGCAGAATCTGTACGTTTCCCTGTGGTATTTCACCGTGGCGCTTATCTGGACCATTTTGGTTTACATTATGGGAAATTATTTTCCGCAGTTTTTTGTGGCGGGTTCAGCGGGCGCCGCGCTTGGCGGGCTTTTCATTCATGATCTTGTGGGACTTTTTGTGACGCCAATCGGCTGGGGATTGATGTATTACTTTGTTCCCATCATTTTAAAGAAACCTGTCTGGAGCCATGGACTTTCGCTAGTCGGATTTTGGGGGCTGGCGTTTTTTTATCCGCTAAACGGAATTCATCATTTTCTCTATAGTCCGATTCCGATGTATTTGCAATACGGCGCAATTGTGGCCACCATTGCCGTTGAACTGGTGGTGACGACGGTTATCGTCAACTTCTTTGCGACAGTGTCTAGCGTTCAAGGGGCGTTTCGAAATAATCTTCCCATCCGCTGGTTTTTTACCGGAATGGTTTTTTATTTTCTGACCTGCCTGCAATGTTCCTTTCAGACGACACTGACGTTCCAGAAAATTATTCATTTCTCCGACTGGGTTGTGGGACACGGCCATTTGGTGATGCTCGGCGTTTTTGGATTCTGGATTTTAGGCATGAACAATTACCTTTGGCCCCGGTTGACTGGTAAAGCCTGGTATTCGGAAAAATTAAACGAGTGGCATTATTGGTTGACCATGCTCGGAACTTTAGTAATGTTCCTGGATCTTTTGGTTGCCGGTTTGGTCCAAGGGTTTTTATGGAAGAACCTGGCTCCGTGGGAGCAGTCGGTGGTGGCCTCAATGCCATTCTGGTGGCTGCGCGAGGTAACGGGCGTGGCGCTTCTCGTGGCGCAGATTCTCCTAGTTTACAATATGTGGAAAACAGCGGTGCGAAAAGATTCTCCCGCATTGACTTCTCAAGAGGCGGCTTAATTTATGGAACGGTTTAAGACAGTATTTTTGGTGGCCGGACTTTTATTCTTTTCGTTCTCCATTCTTGTGATGGCGTTTTTACCCTGGCTTTCATTCCGCAATCAGTCGGTTAAAACAGTTTCCGAGCTTTCGCAGCAGCTGACCAAAGAATTCGTCGATCTGTCCGTGCGTTATCCCGAAAATTTTAAAAAATATTATGGCACTCCCAGCTCAGAGTCGTACGGCCGCGCGCTCAAATCCGGACGTGACATTTATATCAGCGAAGCGTGCTGGCATTGTCACAGTCAGTTTGTCCGTCCCGTATCTAACGAGGATATCCGGTTTGGAGTGGTGTCCGAAGCGCTGGAATATCAGAATGAACTTCAAATGCCGCAAATGTTTGGCACGCGGCGCGTGGGTCCGGATCTGATCCGGGAGTGGGGCAAGCACAGTAATGACTGGCATGCCGCTCATTTTTTCAATCCGCGCGATGTAGCTCCCACCAGTGTGATGCCCAGATACACGTGGTTTTTTGATAAGAATGATCAGCCCAACAAGAAAGGGTTGGCCATTATTGCGTACGTGCAGTGGCTGGGAAGCTGGAATGAAGATATGATTAAAGGTGGGAAGGCGAAATAGCGATGAACCCAAAAACGTCTTTGGCCAAAAAAATTACCGTCAGCGTGATGGCGGTTTTAATCTTGATTCCCGGTGCGCTGGGATTCGGAGATAAATTAATTCAGTTTTTTTATGTGCTTGCTTCTAATCGTGAAGGGCGTTTCGCTCTGGTTCCGATTGCGACTTATTTGCTTGTCAGCGCCGGATTTCTTTCCATTTTTATTTGGGGCATGATGAAAGGGATGCTTTCCGATATCGAGGGTCCCAAGTATCGCATGCTTGAGCGGGAACAAGAATTGGATGAGATGGAGAGTAAAGCTCATGGATCCTGAAAAAAGTAAAAGTTCTGAGTCCAGCAATAAGCCACCCGAGACTTCTGGAGAAAATCATATTTCCTATCAAACTAACCGGATTCCCTGGTGGATCATCCTCATGTGGCTTATTTTTGCCGTATGGGCTGTTTTTTACCTCCTCGTTTTCGCCCTCAAAGATTTTGTCCGCTGGTGGTAATTTTCCCGGATAGGGAGAGTTCATGACTTCTGGTTCTGAAACTGCCGAAGCTGTTCCACCCCGTCTTTCTTCTCACTTATGCCGCCATTGCGGTTTGCCTGTAAAAGTAAAAAAAAATAAAAGTTCCGAATTCTGCTGTTACGGATGCGCATTTGCCTATCAAATTATTGGCGCGAAAGACGGAGCTGCCAAACCTGTAAACTGGATTATGGTCAGGCTCGGCATTTCCGCTTTTTTCGCTATGAACGTGATGGGATTCAGTCTCGCACTTCATTCCTCTTCCATCTATCCTGATTTTTTCAGTCATATTTCCACGATGGGAAAAGTTCTGGATGAAATGATGCGTTATCTGCTTTTATTTCTTTCCGTGCCAGTGTTGTTCCTTCTTGGCGCGCCGCTTTTTGAAAATATTATTCATGAAGTGCGCGAGCGTCGCTGGAGCGTCGACGGTTTTATTGGTGTCGGCGTTGCGGCATCCTTTATCTATTCGCTTATTTCAACGTTTCGCGGTGCGGGGCCGCTTTATTATGACGTTAGCGTGATGGTGCTGGTGTTTTTGACGCTCGGCCGGTATTTGGAAGCCCGGTTTCGTTTTAAAACCACGCAGTCCCTCAAGGAGCTTTTCCGTGAGGATAAAAAACCGGTTATCCGGATCGATAAGGCGCGTGAAGTGGCGGTGAGTCCTGAAATTTTGGAGATCGGGGACGAGATTCTGGTTTGCGCCGGAACAAAAATTCCGGTTGATGGTGTGATTGTGGCAGGGGACGGGCTGGTGGAAACCTCGTCGCTGGATGGCGAAATAATCCCATCAATTAAAAAGAAATCGGATGCCGTAATTGCGGGCATGACATTGGTGGAGGGATATTTAAAAATACGCGTTACACAGAAAGAATCTGAATCCTGGCTTCATCGGCTTGAGCGAACGATTGAAGAAGCCAAACAATCGAAGGCTCCGATCGAAAAACTGGCGGACCAACTGGCGTTATTTTTTACGTGGCTTTCTGTTTTCGCGGCCGTCTCAGCGTTTGTGTTGGGTTGGCTAAATGGCGGATTTCAAGCGGCAATTTTGCGCGGGCTTTCAGTGCTGATGATTTCCTGTCCGTGCGCGCTAGGTGTGGCGACGCCGCTTGCATTTTGGAGGGTGTTTGAGCACATTACACGTCGCGGGATTCTTTTTAAGGATTTATCCCGGCTTGAGACGCTGGCCAATGTGCGAGGCGTATTTTTTGATAAAACCGGAACGCTTACGGAGAGCGGCCTGGCGTTTAATTTTATCCGGAGATGGACTGCAGAGCCTGATAATGAAATTATTCGAATTGCCGGTTCACTGGCTTCAGTTTCCGAGCATCCACTTTCGAGGGCTCTCACGAAAGAAGCGGCAGCGAGAGATATCAAGCTGGTTATGGCAGAAAATGTGAAAACAAAAGCGGGAGAAGGTATGTCCGCCGTTTTGCCGGATGTGGGCAGCGTTTTTATCGGCAATGTCCGTTATTTTGAATCTCATGGTATCGCGTGCACATGGAATGAACTGGCTATTCTGAAGCGCTATACAAAGGAAGGGGAGCCGCATTTGCTTGTGGGTTGGAGCGGCAAATTGCGCGCACTCGTTTCATTCAAAGAAAATTTGCGGCTCCACGCAGAAAATGTTTTGAAGCAGTTGTTGGATGAGCGTCTGGAAGTGGGAATTTTAACCGGCGCGGGCGGTGAATCCGCCAGCTATTATTTTTATTCACTCCCAATTGAAGTGGTGAAAGGTTTGTCACCGGAAAATAAAATGGATTGGATCGCAAACTGGGAGGCGAAGCATGGGCCGGCCCTGGTAGTGGGTGAGGGGCTGAATGATGCGCCGCTTTTGTCGCGCGGCAGTGTGAGTTTGGCGATGGGGTCAGGGCTGGACCGAACCCGCGCCGCAGCAGATTTCGTACTTCAGGACGATGACTTAAGAAAAATCCCCTGGCTGATTGAAACGGCCCGAAAAACGATGTCGAAAATCAAACAAAATTTATTTTGGGCGCTAATTTACAACTCAGTGGCAATTCCGCTTGCCGTGCTAGGTATTGTCAATCCCATGATCGCGGGTGCGGCGATGGTGCTCAGCAGTTTTTTTGTCATCACCAACTCGCTTGCGGCTGGCGGAAAGAAATAAGTAATGAATCAAATCTGGATTTGGATTAGCGGTGGTTTTATCCTCGGCCTTTTGTCTGCCGGACATTGTCTTGGAATGTGCGGTCCGCTTGCAATTTTTCTGGGTACGCGGTTTGGCGATCAAAACGCCTCTCTCGGCCGCCGGATTTTTTTTCAAGTGCTGCTGTCCGCCGGAAAAACTTTTACCTACGCGCTCATCGGGCTCATTTTTGGTTTCGCGGGAAGTTTGTTGGCCACCTGGTCCCGATGGATGAAGTTGTCGCATACCTTGCCGGTTATTTTTAGTGTGTTATTGATTATTCTCGGCCTGTCCTTTTTTGGTTTTCTCCCAAAAATTGAAATGCAGTTTAAAAAATCTGAAGGATGGTTATTTTCATTATTTCGCAGTCACATGCCTTCCCACAAATCGCAGGCCGCCTTTTTAACCGGAATGGTTTGGGGGCTTTTGCCGTGCCCGATGGTGCTTGTGCCGGCACTCTCCGCGGCAGTGTCCGGTGGATTTGGCGGGGTAGAAGGGGCGCTCCGTGGATTTTTTATGATGCTCGCGTTTGGTGCGGGAACGTTTCCCGCGATTCTTTCCAGTGCCGTTGTCGGAACGATGATTAAATTCGATATCCGCCGCTGGAGTGGCATTTTGGCCGGCTGTTTCTTGATTGTGCTGGGAATTATCACCTTTCTGATTTCCGTAAGGCATTAAGAGGCAGCTTTTTCCTGTGACGAGCATCACAGATTTAAGGTGGTAAGGCCGTATAATTATGGACATGGATGTCTACTAATATGAATGCTCAATCAAATTTTTCACGTCTGATCAATCTGTTTTGCGAGGAGCCGTACCGGCTGTTTTTTCCGCTGGGCATTGTGATTGGCATGTTTGGTGTCAGTCACTGGCTCTTTTTCGCGCTGGGTGTGACCAAAAGCTGTTCCGGAATTTTTCACGCATCCATTCAAATGCAGGGGTACATGAGCTGTTTCATTATCGGTTTCCTCATGACTGCTATGCCGCGATTTGCCGCTGCGCCTCATGCTACGAAAGGGGAGCTCTTCTCTTTTTTAACGTTAACGTTGGGCATTACTGTATTTCTCACACTGGCGTGGTATGTCGCAGCCTACGCTTGTTTCGTCCTGTGGCTTCTGGCGATTATGCGTTTTGCACTCTCTCGTGTGTTGGGACGCCGTGACCGGAAAGTGTATCCGCCCACGGAATTTGTCTGGATTCCCATCGGTATTTTTCACGGCCTTGTCGGCAGTATCATCATGATGATTGGGATGTTGAGTTCTGCATCGATGTGGACAGTGAATGTTGGCAAGCCCATGCTGCTTCAGGGATTTCTGTTTTCGATTGTTCTGGGTATCGGCGGATTTTTGGGGCCGCGATTGATGGGGGTTCAACAGCTGATTAATCCAGAAAATCTGAGGAATAAAGAGGCGTCCTGCGCTCCATCATCGCTTGAGAAAATTCGCAAAGAGCGGATGATGATTCATGTGTCTGCGGGCTTTCTGCTTTTCGCGACTTTTTGGCTCGAGGGATTTGATCAAAAATATTTAGCTTACGGTTTGAGAGCGTTGATTGTTACCGCGGAATTTTTGTTCACCGGTGCTTTGCCGACACCGCCCCGGGTTAAGGCTGTTTTCGCCTGGTTGTTGTGGCTGTCGTTTTGGATGGTCGCGCTTGGCAGTTGGGGCGAATTTTTATTTCCAAACTATCGGGTGATTATGCTCCACCTTGTTTTTCTTGGCGGATTCAGTTTGATGACTTTTTCGGTGGGAACGGTAGTGATTTTGAGTCACGCGGGCGAGATGCCAATACTATACGGCCGTTTGCCGGTGCTGTGGATCGTTGGGGCCGGCGTTTTGATGGCGCTTGTGATCCGCTTTTCCGCCGATTTTTTTCCGATTAATTATTTCACTTTTTTGGGGACAGCTGCGGCGATTTGGCTTACGGGCGCACTTTCCTGGTTCTTTTTTGTCTTGCCAAAAGTGTTTCGTTCGCCCGAGCCGGGAACTTTTGACCGCGAGCATGAATCAGTAAAGAAAAAGTAATAATTCGTAATTTAAAATAGGAGTCAGTTATGGAAATTAATGCTTGGTGGCGTCATGGCGCCATTATCACAATTATCATCGGAATTACGGGGCTGATGTTCATGGGGCGTCAGACGTATAACAACGCGCCGCCGATTTTTAAACAGGTCGAAGATTCAGCCGGGCGCGTTATTTACACCGGCAAAGATATTCTGGCTGGTCAGGCAGTGTTTCAGCGCTACGGTTTGATGGATTACGGCAGTGTGTTTGGACACGGAGCTTACCGTGGACCGGATTTTACCGCTGACTATTTGCATCGCTCCAGCATGCTGGCGCGGGACACATACGCCATCAAAGGCTTTAATAAAAATTATGAGGCGCTCGATCCGGAACAGAAAGCTGAGATCGATCAGCGTGTTACCTCGGAAATTAAAACGAACCGTTACGACGCGGCTTCCGGAGTACTGCACGCCTCACAAGTGGAAGTCGAGTCGTTCAGTAAATTGGTATTGCATTATCAGGATTTCTTCACAAATCCCGGGGCTGATGCGCCGCTTCCAAAAAATTATATCGCGGATGTGAATGATATTCGCAGTCTTACGGCTTTTTTTGCGTGGACAGCATGGGCGGCCTCAACACCGCGTCCCGGAAAAGATTATTCTTACACCAATAACTGGCCGCCGGATAAAGATGCCGGCAACCGCCCTTCGGTCGCCGTATTTTTGTGGAGCGCGCTTAGCATTATTTCGCTCTTCGGCGCGCTGGGGTTGGTGTTGATGTTTTTTGGCCGCTTCGATTATCTGGGCTGGGGCCATGGCAAGGTGAGCGAGATCAAGCTTCCGCCGATCGGCGGATGGCCACTAACGGCCAGTCAGAAGGCGACATACAAATTTTTTGTCGTTGTTAGTCTTTTGTTTTTGTTTCAAACATTCATGGGTGTGGTGACGGCGCATTATTTTGTGGAAGGCGCCGGATTTTACGGAATCGACATTCGCAGTATTTTCCCAACCACCATTACGCGCAGCTGGCATTTGCAGCTCTCGATTTTCTGGATTGCGACGGCTTGGCTGGCGACGGGAATTTTTGTGGGGCCGATGCTTTCCGAAAAAGAACCGAAATGGCAGTCGCTCTTGGTAAATGTGCTTTTTACGGCGGTGGTCATTGTCGCGGTGGGCAGTATTTTCGGCGAATGGCTTGGCATAAAGAACATGCTCGGCAATCTCTGGTTCTGGCTCGGACATCAGGGATGGGAATATCTGGAACTCGGCCGTCTCTGGCAAATTCTTCTGACCGCCGGCATGGCGATTTGGGCGTTTATCGTCTTTCGCGCGATTCGTCCGACGCTCAAAAACCAGGATCCGGGCAGTATGCCGTATTTGTTGCTTTACTCGATTATCGCTATTCCGCTGATGTATTCGTTCGGCATGATGTACAAACCGAGTACGAATTTCGTTATCGCGGATTTCTGGCGCTGGTGGATTGTGCATCTTTGGGTGGAGGGATTTTTTGAGCTGTTCACCACGATTGTGGTCGCGAATTTTTTCGTGATTTTGGGACTGGTGACATCCCGATCGGCGCTTCGCGTTGTGTATCTCGACATTCTGCTTTATCTGGGAAGCGGTATGATCGGTACTGCACATCATTATTATTGGACCGCTCAGCCCGCCATCAATCTGGCGCTCGGATCGTTTTTCTCGGCGATGGAAGTGGTCCCGCTGTTTTTGCTGACGCTAGAGGCGTGGGATTTTATCCGTCTGCATCAGGATAAAAGTGTTTTGGGTGTTGACCCGAAAGAATTTCCGCACAAATGGACGGTGATGTTTCTGATGGCCGTCGGTTTCTGGAATTTTTTGGGAGCCGGGGTATTTGGATTCCTGATCAATCTTCCGATCGTGAGCTATTATGAGCACGCCACTTATTTGACTTCGAATCACGGGCATGGGGCGCTGATGGGCGTTTACGGAAATCTGGCCATTGCTGCGCTAGCATTTTGCTCGCGGTATATCGTGGATCCCCAAAAATGGAATGACCGGTTGTGGGCTATTTCATTCTGGTCCATCAACCTGGGGCTTTTGTTCATGCTCGTTTTCAGCATTTTTCCGGTGGGCATTTTTCAGATGATTCAAAGCTATTTGCACGGATTTTGGTTTGCCCGCAGCTCAGCTACCATCAATGCACAATTTTTCCAAGTATTTACCTGGGCGCGAGTGCTCGGGGATGTGGTTTTTGTGCTCGGCGGAACCGTCCCAATCGCCTATTTTATGGTTACTCGCTGGTTTTCGATGCGTCCTGTGAAAAACTATCAAAACGCAGGCCGATAAAATACCTGGGGGGATTCATCCGCCTCGAGCGTTTTATTAGTACAACAGAAAAAGGAGGCGAGAGGCCATGAATACATTGAAAGTTGCAGCAGGATTAATCATGATATTGGCAGTTTCAGCCAGTGGATTGTTAGCAGCACCCGATAAGAACAGTACACCGTCGTGGGGGATGAGCCAGGGGAATATCACAACATATCCGAAGGGACATGAGGCAACGTCACAATATAATCCAGATCAGGTCAGTTCGGTCAACAAACAAGGCCAGCGGTGGTTTCAGAATACCTTGAATACTTTGAATATAAAAAAATAACGTTTCAATAGATAACTAGATGATGATAAAAAGGGCATAGGCAACTATGCCCTTTTTGCTTGGTGAAGGGAAGGTATCAGACACCTTCTTCGGGGGGGATTATGACACCGATGTTAAGTTTTTTTGGCGGCGCGGGAACAGTGACTGGATCGAAGTATTTGCTTCGGGTGAAGAACCGTCAGGTGTTGCTTGATGCCGGTTTGTTTCAGGGACTCAAGGAATTGCGTCTTAGAAACTGGGCCAATCCGCCATTTAGTCCGGCCGCGCTGGATGCCGTTGTCTTGAGTCACGCCCATATTGACCACAGCGGCTTTTTGCCGCGATTGGTCCGCGAACAGTTTAAGGGCGATATTCTCTGCACATCCGCGACCGCGGATCTTTTGCATGTCATGCTTCTGGATTCGGCGGGATTGCAGGAGGAAGAAGCGGCGCATGCCAACAAAATGGGTTATTCCAAACACCGACCTGCTTTGCCCCTCTACACGACAGAGGATGCTGAAAAGGCCCTTAAACAGGTTCACTCCCGTCCCTACAACAATCGGTTTCATGTCACCGATCAGGTGAAAGCCTTGTTCCGACGAGCGGGACATATTTTGGGTTCGGCTACGGTGGAGCTGGAAATCAGTGATTCCGAGAAACCGCTCCGGCTTGTTTTTTCAGGTGATCTTGGCCGTTGGAATCAGCCGATTCTTCGCGATCCGGAATTGGTTCCGGAAGCGGATATTTTGTTGATCGAATCGACGTACGGAAATCGTGTTCATCCCGTCGATCCGGCCAAAGAACTTGCCCGGATTGTCCGCGAATCCGCGGCTCGCGGCGGCGCGCTTTTGATACCGGCGTTTGCAGTAGGGAGAACTCAACTTTTGCTTTACATGTTGCGCGAACTGGAATTGAAAGGCGAGATTCCGTCGCTCCCTGTTTTTGTGGATAGTCCCATGGCCGCCAATGTTACGGATATTTACTGCCGTCATCCCGAAGAATACGATCTTGATATGAAAAAGCTGATGAATAAAGAGGGCGGGCCGTTCTCCACTAAACAATTTCATCCGATGAAATCGATTGATGAATCCAAATCACTCAATCGGATTTCGGGCGCGGTAATCATTATTTCTTCAAGCGGCATGGCTACTGGCGGCCGTATTTTGCATCATCTCAAATTGAGAATATCGGATTCGCGGACCACGATTCTTCTTGTCGGCTATCAGGCAGCCGGCACGCGCGGCCGGTCGCTTCAGGACGGTGCTAGAACTATCCGCATGTACGGCGAGAATATTCCGGTGCGGGCGAAAGTGGAAATGCTGGACGGGCTTTCTGCGCATGCGGACGAAAATGAAATTCTGAAATGGCTTTCCGGATTCAAAAAGCCCCCGCGGCAGACTTTTGTGGTTCATGGTGAGCCCGAGGCGGCGGAAAGTTTGACGCAAACCATCCGCAAACATTTTCAGTGGAATGTCCGGCCCGCTGTCGATGGTGAAACCGTGGATTTGAAACTATAAAATATGAAATACGATCTTCTCGTCATCGGTGCCGGCTACGTGGGCGGGGCGCTTGCCCGGAATTTCCGGCTTCGAAATAAAAATGTGGCTGTGCTGATTCATTCTCCGGCCAATAAAATAATTT
Organism: Candidatus Omnitrophota bacterium; assembly: GCA_016214265.1. Lineage (GTDB taxonomy): Bacteria > Omnitrophota > Omnitrophia > Omnitrophales > JACROU01 > JACROU01. Next base: position 28,477 of record JACROU010000041.1, on the reverse strand, counting down.
TTGAAAATCAAGGTATTGCCACAGTTTTAGGTGATATAACCGAGTCCGAAACATTAAAAAAAATACCCCCGGCAAAAAATATTTTAATCGCTGTTTCTCCCGCCGTAAGAGATGCCTCCAGTTATCGGAAAGTTTACGTGGAGGGTGCCGGCAATATTCTTGAAACTCTCCGCGATGTATCGCGCCAGGATCGTGTTCTTTATATCTCCAGCACCGGCGTTTATGGTGACCAGAAAGGAGGTTGGGTCGATGAAGCCACATCGCCGGCTCCGGATAATCCGCTCGGTAAAATTCTTCTCGAAGCGGAACATCAAGTGCTGGCCTCGGGACTTCCTTCAATTATTTTGAGGCTCTCAGGCATTTACGGTCCAGGCCGCAATCGATGGCTGAATTCCCGGCAAAATATATCTGAGCGTTATATCAATATGATTCATCTGGAAGATATTGTCCGTATTATGGCGCTTTTGTTCGAGGAAGGCAAACTGGGTGACATTTATTTAGGCAGTGATGATGAGCCGGTGCTTCGGTCTGATTTTTATCGCTGGTTGGGAGCGAAAACAGATTCTCTGTCACAAGATCATCATCTATCGGGCAAGCGATGCCGTAATCACAAACTTAAAAGTCTCGGGTTTTCATTCAAATATCCGACGTTTCGGGAAGGTTATCAGTCGCTCAAGGAGGGGTTATGAACATTGTACTCGCGGGAGGTTCGGGATTTGTGGGCAAAGCGCTCGTGATCAAGCTGGTTGAGGAGGGGTATAAAATTATACTATTAACCCGGAATCCGGAAAAATTAAAGTGGCTGAACAAAAACTTTGTGACCGCGGTTGCGTGGGACGGGAAGTGTGTGGACGAGTGGGCAAAATATGTTGATAGTGCCGACGCCGTAATTAATTTATCGGGAGAATCAATCGCCGCGAAGCGGTGGAGTCAGCCGCAAAAAAAGAAAATTCTCGAAAGCCGTATCAACGCGACGCGGGCGATTGTTGACGCGATTCGCAGTGCCGGTAAAAAACCTCCTGTTTTCATGAATGCGTCGGCGGTGGGATATTATGGAAATGTTGAAAATGGTGATGTCATCGAATCAAACACAAAAGGATCAGGATTTCTCGCGGATGTTTGTGAAGCATGGGAAAACGAAGCCCGAGCTGCTGAATCGTTGGGTGTGCGAGTGGTGATGTTTCGTTTAGGCGTTGTACTGGGTGAGGGCGGTGGCGCGCTCGCGAAAATGATTCCGTCGTTTAAACTATTTATCGGCGGTCCGCTGGGATCGGGAATGCAGTGGTTTCCGTGGGTGCACCGCGATGATGTTTCTAGAGCGATTTGTTTTGCGCTCAAAAATCAGAAATTGTCGGGGCCGATCAACATGACGGCGCCGGAGGCCGTGACGATGAAACAATTTTGTGCAGTGCTCGGAAAATCGTTGAACCGTCCCTCCTGGGCGCCGGTTCCAGCCTTCATTCTGAAGGTGCTGTTGGGCGAAATGTCCGAAATGTTCCTCACTGGTCAAAAAGCAATTCCCCGAAAACTCGTGGAGTCAGGTTACCAATTTTCACACCCCCAATTAGACGAAGCCTTACATCAAATCATAAAATGAACCTAACCTGTTTATTATAAATGAGTTAGATCGTATCAAAAATATCTCCCCGTCTCTTGTCACGCCATAATCTCTGTGTTACCTTTAATCGGTTGCCAAGCTTTAGGATTTTCGTAAGGCATGGCGTATTTATACTATGGCTCAATTCAAATTTAAAAAAATCATTTCCATTTTCCTGCTGTTATTCTTCACTTGGCCGCATGTCCCCGGGGCCTGGGCCAACACGTCTCTGCCCGCGCCTTCGATCGTGCACATTCAGGTGGCGCACGGGCATTTTGAGGACGCCGTCAGGGTCAAAGAAATGATCAAAGATATTCAAAAACGCCAGGGCATAAACCTCATATTTGTAGAGGGCGCCAGTGGAAAACTGGAACCTTCCTTCCTCGATTTTTTTTCGCAGAAACAGCTAAACACGAAAATGCTGGATGCATTGGCCCGAAAGGGAGAACTAACCGGTGTGGATTTGGCACTTTCGGAAAACAGAAGTTTGACAGCGCTTGGCATTGAAAATCCGGATTTGTATCGGGAGGCCTATCAGGATTTAAAGCTAATGTTTGGCCGTGCTTCGCAAATTAAAGAATTTTTGAAACGGAAAGAAGCAAATCTGGATCATCGTGCCGCTTGCATTTTCTCTCCCAAGCTCCGCAAATTAGTTGAGGAGTGGAAAAAATTTAATTCGGACCAGCGTGATTTGTTTACATCGGTTAAATTCCTTCAAAATAAGGCGGGGTTAAAAGTTGGAACTGAAAAGCTTAATCTCGGCCTTATTGACGAGATGAAAAAACTTTTCGATCGGCTTGTGGATCGCGAGGCCAAAAATCAAAATGAGAAAAAATTGCTGCGTGAATATCGCGAGCTTGTGTTGCTTCGAAAATTGCTTTCCATGGAGCTTGCCCGCGGTGAATGGAAACAAATCACATCGGATAATTTTTTGTTGAATCAACTGTTTCAGATATCTTACGAATGTCCCGAAATTCAAACGGCCCTTGAGTTTTACCGTTTGAGTGAAAAAAGAGAATCGGCTTTTGTGGGGCTTATGAAAAGCGAGATGGCGTTACGCGGTGCGACGAAGGCCATTCTTGTTACCGGCGGGTTCCATGCACAGGGAATGTCGGAGATTCTTCTGGCGCACGGTTTTGCTTATTTGGGAATGGAGCCCCATTTTTCGGGAGGAATCGGAGATTCACTGTATCATGAAGTGATGCTTCGTACGGCCCATCTTGAGAAACCAGAATTTTCGGAACCGGCCCGGGAAATTTTCAGGAAAGTTGGGGATGCGAGTTATCTCGAATCAGAGCGAATTTCGGTAGAAGATGCTTGGAAGTCCATGAATGTGACGGCTCCAGATCAGAAAGCGCCTTATTTTCGAGATCGGAATTCCTTTCTTGCCCAAGCCGATGCTAAAAGTCTGGGTGCCGGATCGCGCTCAAGCTCTTCCGGGAAATCGGATCGGATCAAATTCAATGCAGATGGTTCCAGAAGCTTTCGTCCCAAAATCCGCCCGTTTATTCCCTCGAAACGTTATGTGACCGAGGAGGAATTGGGTGGAGGTATTTTAATGAAGAATGAGTTTAAGGCTCTTCTGGGCCGTGTGGACCGGGATGAAATTAAAATGAAATCGTTTCAGGATTTTCCTGTCGTGGCAGTATTGCATGAAAATCGCGCGCTGCGTTTCAGTGCTTTAAAGACGGTTACGGATCAGAACAGCTGTCCGCTTTGTGCGGAGATTAAAGAAGAAATCAGTCGTTTGATGGATGTGGGAAAAGGTTTTTGTATTGTGCCAGAGAAATTTCCTTATTTCGATGATACGGCTACTGTGGTTCAGCTGGAACATCGCAGTCCACAAATCAACCGTGATTTGATTGAGACGATGCTGCAGTTTCTTTACGAATTGGGTCCTTTGGGTTTTCGCATTGGCTACAATCACAAAGGTGCCGGGCGGAAAATCGAACACCAATCGTTCAAGATCTTCCGTCAGGAAATGCCCATTGAAAAAACGCCGCTCAAGCCATTTCTTTCCTACGACGGAATGCAGATCAGCATTGTGGATGATTTTCCGGTTCAGGCGATTCTGATCGAATCCGCCGGATTTGAGCGTTTAGCCGATGAGTTGACGCGTGTGGAAAATATGCTGGATATGCTGAGAGTTCCTTTTAATTTATTTTTGACACGAAGAAATGACGGTCTGGTGCGGGTGTTCGTTGAGCTAAGAAGCGGAGAACGCGAAAATACAAAGGCTTTTCCGAATAAATTTTTCGGTGTCATTGAAGCAAGTGGCATGGCGCTGTTTGAGCACAGGGATGATTACAACCGGCCAGATCTGAAGCAGGCGCTGATTTCAAGTTATGCGCAAATTACTCCGGAAGCCGACGATGTCGAGAAACTCAGCTATATTTACCGGGCTCACGCTGCTGTTGCCAAAATCGCGGCAGTTCATGGATATACCTATGATGTTGATACAAACGGTAACTTTTTTTATGTATTCCGCATTCCTGAGACTGGTGAAGTGCTTAAATATTTTAGGTTTGAAGCCGGAGCTAATGGCACACGTGGTTATAAGTGGGAATTGTATTTTGATACTGGACTAAAAGCTGCTCAAGAGTACCTGGGTGGCTTGGTGACGCCCACACAGGGCGTTGATATTGATGAGAACGCTCAAATTGTTCCGGTTCGTCCTGATGCTCTCCCGCATTATCTGGTTCAGAAAATAGTTGAAGGCAAATCTGCGGACGATATGGTTGATGAGCTGCTAAAAGATCCCGATGTAGATCCTGAAAAGGTTGTCAAAGTTTTTGAGGAGCGGATCAAGCATTTGGCTCACATGATTGCCGCCGGTGTGTTTGATATTGATTTCAATAAATGTTTTGTGAATATCAAAGGAAACGAAAATGGTTTTATGGGATTTGATATCAGCCATTTGAGGGATATATTCGGAGGTGTCAATATTTTTAGTGCTGATGGATATGCCGAGCAGTGGGAAGATTGGCTGCGGCTGGAAATCCAACAAATTAGTATGAGAAATCCCAACGTCGGTAAGGCGTTATATGAACGTTTTGCGGGCTTTTACTGGTCGAAGGAAATGTCATATTTGGGTTTAAAAATCCCAACAACTCCCGCGGAACGAATTGCAAAGCCGATGACTGCTTGGGCTTCCGAGCTTATGAAGTTGTCCGATGTTAATGGAAATGAAGGGGGTCCCGAAAAGTTATCTTCCGCGGCCAAGTCTTTAGGGGATGTTTCTGTGGACGGTGCTTTGATTGATGTTCCGGCTAGGAAGAATTTTTCAGAAAATCCCGTTATTCTTCAAGTTGATGTGAAGGCTTTTGATTCCTGCGATATTGAAAGTGTCCGCGCCCGGATTGTCCGTCTTGCGCGGGGGAGTGTGGTAATTGCTTATCAGGATGCTCACGATCGCGGATTTGGAGACAAGCTGAGTCCTCTAATGCGCCAATTTCCATTCATTCATTACCTTCGCAAATCTTATGATCGCACCTTGAGTGCCCAGGGTTTAAAAGCTGAACTGGATCGCAGTGTAAAAAAATTTGGAATTAATCCGGAAAATGCAGGATTTCTTTTCACAAACCGGGATATTTTGGCGGGCGATGATCGTGAAAACCTCGAAAGTTTGGGAGTAGTGTTTCAATTTGATCCTCTTAGCGTTACAGGTTCTGAAGGGGAGGATGCGGGTGCCGCTCTGTTTGGGGAACTCTCTGAATTTGCCAAATTGAGCCGGGAAGTGAGAAACCGATTCTTGAATCAGGGAAGAGCGCTGGGACTTTTTAATTTTTCTGGCGGAATTTTTTCGATCAATGCTGATTTATGGATGAAATTTCGAGCCGCTCAATATCTTGCCGCTGCTGCTTAAGTGAATAATTTAATTACGAACGTTTAATCGAGAAAAGTTTTCGCAAGCCATCCATCGCTTTGTGGATGTTGATGGCGAGCTCATGTTTTTCAAGGTGGGTGAGCAGCAAATAAGCCGACGGAACGACGAAAAGTGTCAAGAATGTGGACACAGTGACGCCTCCGATGACGGCAATCGCCATCGGACGGATGATTTCAGCGCCGGGGCCGAGCGCCATCGCGGGCGGAATGGCCGCGACAATCGTTGCGACCGAAGTCATGATAATGGGCCGCAGACGAATCGGGCAAGCCTTCACCAGCGCGTCAAAAGTCGTTAAACCTTGTTCGCGCATTTTGTTGGTGAAGTCCACTAGCAGAATCGAATTTTTTTTCACGATTCCCAGCAGCAAGATCAATCCAATCAAACTAAAAATATTCAGCGATTCATTCGTCAAAAATAGAGCCAGCACGGCTCCTGTAATACTGAAGGGCAGGGCGAGTAGTACGGTGAAGGGGTGAATGATGTGATTGAATTGCGAGGCCAGTACCATGTAGGCCACCAGAATGCCCAGCCAGAGCGCGAAGAAAAGACTCTGAAACGATTCCTTGAAGGTCTCGCTGGTTCCTGAGAACACAACCCGGTAGCCTTCCGGCAGCACTTTTTTCGCGATCATTTGAGCTTGCGTGATCGCATCCTGCTGGGATTTTCCGCGCGCGACGTTTGCGAAAATACCGATGGCGCGTTCACGTCCTTTGCGCGTGATGGCGAGAAGGCTTGCTTGCTGTTTCAAATCAACGGCGTCACTGAGCATGACCAACTCACCGCGATTATTCCACACGTAGAGTTTATTGATATCCTCCGGCCGTGAACGTTGTTCGGCTACAAGCCGTACGCGGACATCGTAACGCTTGCCGCCTTTGGTGTATTTGGCGATGCGCTGTCCACCGATCGTGGCATTGATGGTGTTTGCGATTGTGTCCACACTGACACCGCGGTCGAATGCTTTGTCGCGGTTGGGATAAATTCTGAGTTCCGGCATGCCGGATAGATAATCGGTGTCCACGTCTTCAAATTGGTCTGTATTTTTCATTTCCTGCATTATCACGTCGGAATATTCGACCAATTTACTCCACTCCGGTCCACGTACCGTAAATTCCACAGGAAATCCGCGCTGGGCGGCAAAACCGCGCATGGACAAATCCTGCATGATGGCCTTCACATTAGGAATTTTGTTAAATTTCTGGCGATAAAGAGCCATGATGTCTTGCTGATTCAATCGGCGGTGGGTAATTGGATCGATATCTCTGTCTTTGGGTTGTTTTAACGTGACAAACAACATGCCCGAATTAATTTCTCCGCCGCCAAAACCGCCCACCGCGCAGTAATACCGTGCGACATTGGGGTCTTTTAGAAGAATTTCTTCCGCTTCTTTAAATCGCGCATTTGTGAAATCGAGCGAAGATCCTATCGGGGTTTGCAGGCGCACCAGGAACATGCTTTGATCCTGAGCAGGAACAAATTCTTTCCGGAGCTTCGGAAACAAACTCAATGATGCGACAAAAATAATAATTGCGATCAGCAGCACCGTTTTTTTGTATTTCAACGTAACCTTTAACACGCGCTGATATCCGTGCGTTAAACCGGTAATGGAACTCTCAAACATGCGGCCCAGAAATGTTCTTCGCTGGCCCACGTTCAGAATTTGTGAGCAACGCATGGGCGCGAGGGTCAAGGCTTCCAAAAGCGACAGCGCCACTGCGGCGGAAATGGTGATGCCGTACTGAAAGAAAAATTTTCCGATAATTCCCTTCATGTAAGCCACGGGCAGAAAGATGGCGATGATGGCCAATGTCGAGGCGATGGCGGCGAAGGTGATTTCCTTCGAGCCGGCGAGCGCCGCATTCATCTGGCTTTCGCCGTTTTCCCGGTGGCGGACAATATTTTCGAGCACCATGATGGCGTCATCGACGACGATGCCGATTGCCAGCGACAGTCCCAGCAGGGTGAACGTGTTCAATGTGAAATTGGCAAATTTCAGGACAATGAATGTTCCAAGAATGGACGTGGGAATGGCCAGCAGAATGTTGAACGTACTGCTCCACGAGCCCAGAAAAAGCCAGCATACCAGGGATGTCAGCAGGGCGGAGCGGATCAGCGTAAAAATCAATTCGTTGACGGAGGCGTCGATAAAGCGCGTGCTGTCAAAATTAATGCCGATTTCGTAAGTGTTCGGTATTTCCTGCTTTACTTTTTCCAGCAGCTTTTTGACGCCTTTTGCAACAGCTACGGAGTTGGCGCCGCGTTGTTTGCGAATGCCGAGACCGACGGCGGCTTTTCCGTTGACACGCGAGATTCGGCGAATGTCGGCCAGTCCATCTTCAATCAAGGCGACTTCTTTGAGTTTGATGGGTTTGTAAATGGGCATGCCGCCGCGGGTATTAATTGAAATTTTTTCAAATTCCTCGACGGAATTGGCCTCACCCATGGCGCGGATATTGGTCTCGCGTTTTTCTGTTTCCAGCCGGCCTGCGGGAATTTCAACATGCTCGCGCTGAATGGCGTTCACGACGTCGGCTACCGTCAGCTCCAGGGCGTTCAGTTTGTTGACATCTACCCAAACGCGCAGATTCCGGTCCACAAATCCACCAAGGAAAATTTCGCCGACTCCGGGAACGGTTTTAAATTTATCTTTTACCTGTGTGTCGACAAATTCCATCAGATCGCGGAGCGGACGTTTGGGATCTTTCGCCGAGACGGCCAGCCACATGATCGGCTGGTCTTCGGGATTGGTTTTTACGATGACCGGAGGATCAATGTCGCGGGGAAGCATGCGCTGAGCTTCCGAAATTTTGCTTTGAACTTCCTGAAGCGCGACGTCGATATCCCGTTCCAAATTAAATTCCAGTGAAATGGTGGCTATGCCGTCGCGGGACGTGGAAGAAATATCTTTCAATCCCTGAACACCCATGCAGGCATCTTCGATGACGTCGACGACGTCGGATTCTATAACTTCCGGCGCGGCGCCTTCCCAATTCACTGTGACTGTCAAAACGGGAAAGTCGACATCGGGCATTTGGCCCACACCCATGCCTTTGAAACTCAAGAGCCCAAAAATCATGAGAGCAAACATGAGCATCCAGGCGAAGACCGGATTCTTAATCGAGATTTCTGAAATATTCATCTTTTTTCGTACTTCGTACATCGTACTTAGTACTTCGCAAAAACCCATTCGAAGCACTAAGTACGAATGACGAAGTACGGCCTTTAAAGCGTTTCTCCCATCGCTACCCGTAACTTCCAATAATTCTGCTTCATTGTGTAATACACCCGGTTTGCGTCGCGCTGATTCGAGTTCAAACGTTCCAGGGCATCGAGTACATCTAGGTTGCTGACCAGACTCCGGGTGTAATCTTGTTTTTGCAATTTAAAGTCTTCCGTCGTTGATTGAACGGCCTCATCGAATGATTTGTATTGTTCATAAGTGGAATGCCAGTCTTCGTATGCCTGTTTGATTTCGAGTACGGCCTGGCGTTGAATTTGTGAATGTTTGAGTTTCGCCTGTTTCCATTTGCTGATGGCTTCTTTTATTGCGCCCAGCGTTTCGCCTCCCCGATAGAGGGGAACATCAAACACAACCAGCGCATCCCAGTTAATTCCGGATTGGAAGCCCTCGCGTCTTTGATATTGATCGGTAGTTAGATTAAACGTGGGCCATAATCCGCTTTGCGCCACGATAATCGCGTCCCATGCCACCGTGACGGCATGTTTGGCGGCGATGACATCCGGACGTTTGTCAGCCGCTGCCAAATACTCATTCGGATCACGGTCAAGATCAAGCTCCAGATTTTCTTCTTTAAATCTAGTTGTATCAAGCGTTGTGCCGGTCAGAAATTCCATCAGGGCACGGGCTACTTGCAGATTTCCGCGCGATTTTGCCAGATCCGCCTCAAGGGCTTTCAACCGTGAGACGGCATTCACGACTTCGCTCGCGCGCGAACGTCCAATTTGCTCCCGCTCGTTCAATTCGTTGATACGTTCTTGAAACAGGGTGCGTATTCCCTCAATGATTTCTATGTCCTTTTTCAGACCGGCAATGGTATAAAACGTGCCCGAGACATCTTGAAATAAAGTTTGCTTCGAACGAATCCAGTCATTTTTTTTCTGATTCGTTAAGGCGCCGGCGCCAGTTACAGCTCCAAGAGATTTAAATCCCTGAAATACGGGCTGCTCAAATGTGAATTGCCGGGTGCGGCGTCTTTCTGCGGCAAATGTTGTCGTCGCGTTCGTTTGGCCGCCCGCGCCGCCGGGTCCTGAACCGTCCTGAAATTCTTCCTGAGAAATAAAATCACCACTTCCGATAAAAGTGCCCGTTGCTTTAAAAAATTGGGCTTTTGCCTCTTCGATTTGCTCTTTGGTAATCGCGACGGTTTCCATGCGCTTTAGCGCCAGTTGATAGCAGGCCTCTAAAGTTAGCGTGGAATTGTCCTGCTGTTCAATTTGAATGACCTGACTAGGAGACGCTTTGACATCCACAGTAGCGAAAGCATTCGATGCGACTAAAAGCAGTGATATGAAAATGGCTGTGAATTTCATTTCTTTTTTCCTCCAGCTCTGGCAAGCACCATGTCCATTGTGCGGGAAAGCCGCGCGTAAAATTCCCGGATGGTTTTCTTTTCTTGAGAACTAAACTGATCCAAAGTTTTAAGAAGAAAATTTAAGATATACGACTGCATATCGCGGACAATTTTTTCACCCTTTGGCAGAGCTTCAATGAGCGAGATGCGGCGGTCTTTGGGATGGGCCGCGCGTTTCAGGTATTTCTTTTTTTCAAGTTGATCCACCAGATGGGTGACTGCGGGTTTTGAAATATGAAGTTTCACGGCAAGTTCTGTCATAGGAATGACGCCCGAGTTAGACAAATGGTTGAGTAGAGCGTATTGCGATAAGGTGAGATTGGTGTGCGTGAGGAAGCACGCGTAAAACCGCGAGAACTTGGGATTCACTTCCCGGAACTGCCGTATGAATTCTTCTTTCTCACTCATGCTGTCTTCCTCCCATGCCCTCACACTAACAGAGATAAAAAAGCAATAGATAGTTAAATTATCTAACTATTAACTATTTGAATCATACCCGATGAGGGCGGGGTGGCGCAAGGCGTTTTTCTGTGATATCTTCTCGCCCATGAATGCACTGCTAAGAACCGCTTTGATCGGTTTTATTGTTGTTACTTTCTCGGGGTTTTTTGGAGGTTGGAATTTTTTTCTCGATCTGACATCCCATTTTCACCTTCAATATTATTTAATCACCTCCGCTCTTATGATTTATTTTGTAATCCGGCGCGACTGGCGCTGGGCGGCGCTTGCCGTGATTCCCGTTGCCGTTAACGGACTGCTGATTTTCTCGTGGTTTATTGCCCCTGCTCCTGTTCAGGAAAAACCTAATTTCCGGCTCTTTTTGTCGAATGTTGAAAAGGACAACAAAAATTATCCGGCGGTAATCAAACAGGTATTGGCTTCGAATGCCGATGTCGCTGTTTTGGTTGAAACGAGCCTTGATTGGGCAAAACAGTTTGAATGTTTGAAACAGAAATATCCATATCAGTTAATTCGGGGAAGATTGGATTGTTTTGGCATGTCGATATTCAGCCGGTTTCCGATTGAGGCCCAGTCTCCTGTGCCTCATGAAGATGGTGAAGTGTATTCGCATATGATGAAAATCACGCGGGACGGAAAAAGTTTCACGCTGATCGCGGTTCATGTTCAGCCGCCGTCTTCTTTCTGGCGGTTTGCCCGTAGAACAGTTGGCTACAAGGAATTGATCTGCCAGGTACAGGTGCATCCGGCTCCGCTTATTGTTGCCGGAGATTTCAATACGGGCTTGTGGTCGCCATATTATAGAAAGCTGATCCGTCAGACACGGCTTGCTAACGTGCGGCAAGGTTTTGGCGTGCTTCAAACCTGGCCGACCTTTGCTCCGGATTGGATGAGAATTCCGCTTGACCAATGTTTGGTGAGTCCGGATATCCAAGTAATAAAGGTAACGACAGGCCGAAAAAACGGATCGGACCATTTGCCAATGACAGTGGATTTTAAAATATGAACATTCCAGGACGTTACGCATTTTGGGTGGCCCTGCTTAGCGTGGTATTTATGTCTTTTTCTGCCGACGAACTTCGAGCGGTTTCTCAACAGTCGATCGCCTTTCATAGTGGTCCCAATCAAACCGCGTTGATCGAACTTTACAGTTCTGAAGGATGCTCCAGCTGTCCGTCCGCTGATGAATGGATGAATTCGTTAAAAAACTCTCCCGGGCTTTGGAGCAAATTTGTCCCGGTCTGTTTTCACGTCACATATTGGGATGATCTTGGCTGGCGGGATTCTCTTGCTTCTCCGACTTACACTCAGCGGCAGAAAAATTATGTCCGGTTGTGGCATTCCAAAAAATCTTTGGCTACCCCCGGTTTTGTGCTGAACGGAAGGGACTGGAAAAAATGGTTCGAAAATCCGGTTATTCCCGAATTCGAGCCCCGGACTGCCGGAATCCTATCCGTTGAGGCGTATGGAAATGGAGCGTTTGCCGCAAGTTTTCAGCCGCCGAGTGGGGTTCACAGTCAGTGGTTGGTTCATGCTGTTTTGCTGGGATTCGGTATCAGCTCGGAGGTGACAGCGGGTGAGAATGCCGGGAAAAAATTAACGCATGATTTCGCGGTGCTCGATTATGAACAAGTTCAACTCCAGAAAATCGATGGCGCTTTCAAAGCATTTGTTAATCTGAAATTAAACAATAAAATCCGTCCCGTGCGTTACGGTATTGCCGTGTGGGTGACGCGCGACAACAGTTTAATTCCGGTTCAATCCGCCGGCGGATATTTACCGGATTAACCCAAAAGGAGGGTGTTTATGGAATTATTGAAAAAAGTGGTCATTTTGGCCGCTATCGTCGTGTTTGGTATTTGTGTTTACTCGTTTCTTCTGGGCAACGAAATTTTTCAGGGCCGATTTAAAAACGACGCCATTGGCTGGTATTTTCTGGCCAAGGGCATTTTTTGCTCCCTCGCGTTGTATCTGATTCTCAGAATCTTGGATGTGGTGACACCTAAAAAGTAAACTGTTAAAAACAAGGTGGCGGCCACCTTTTTTTGGCATGGTAGACTTCATGTAGGAGATTGTTTAGATGTTCTCATACAGGGAGGTGTGCCATGCCGCAAACATCCATTTTCTCTGAAGCCAGTCAGCGTCTTGAAGAAGCCGCAAAGCATGTGACGATTTCTGAAGATACCATTGAGCGTCTGAAATATCCGAAAGCCAGTCTCACCGTATCCGTCCCCGTGCGTATGGATTCCGGGGAACTCAAAATTTTTCAAGGTTACCGCGTGCGCTACAACGATATGCGCGGCCCCACCAAAGGCGGTATCCGCTATCATCCGTCCGTCAATCTGGAGGAAGTCAAAACACTCGCATTCTGGATGACGTTTAAATGCGCGGTGCTGAATCTTCCGTTCGGCGGGGCGAAGGGCGGCATCACGGTTGACGCCAAAAAACTTTCCCGGTTCGAACTGGAACACTTATCGCGCCGTTACATCGATGCGATTGCCGATTTTATCGGTCCGGATGTCGATATTCCTGCGCCCGACATGTACACCAATCAAATGATTATGGGCTGGATGATGCACGAATATTCCGTCATTCAGCGCAGGCAAGTGCCCGCCGTAATTACGGGAAAGCCCGTGGCGATGGGCGGAAGTTTGGGGCGCGAAGCGGCGACATCTCAGGGCGCTTACGATGTGATGCAGGCACTTCTTGGAAAATTAAACGGTTCGCCCAAAAATACAACCGTGGCGATTCAAGGATTCGGCAATGCCGCGGCGCCGCTGGCTGAAATGCTATATAACGCCGGATTCAAAGTGGTCGCAGTCAGCGATTCGAAGGGGGCGATTTATGCGAAGCAGGGGCTTAACATTCCGAGCGTGAAAAAATTCAAAGAGGATACGTCGGGACTGAAAGCTGTGTACTGTGAAAACTCGGTTTGCGGTTTTCAGGAACATGATGTGTTGACGAACGAGGAAATGCTCGAACTTCCTGTTGACCTCCTGATTCCCGCAGCGATCGAAGATGTGATCACTGACGATAACGCCGGTCGCATCAAAGCCCGGTTGATTTTCGAGGTGGCGAACGGTCCGGTGACGCCCGAGGCCGATGAGATTCTTGAAAGAAAAGGAATCCGCGTTGTGCCCGATATTTTGGTGAATGCCGGCGGCGTGACTGTCAGCTATTTCGAGTGGGTTCAAAACCGGGCCGGCTATTACTGGACGCTTGAAGAGGTGAATTCACGTCTCCATCAGAAAATGACTGAAGAAAGTCAGCGCATCTGGGCTATTCACGAGTCAAAAAATGTTTCTTTGAGAACCGCGGCCTACATCCACGCACTGCGTCGGATCGAAGAAGCCATTAACGTCCGTGGCACCAAAGAATATTTCGGCGAGAAGGAATAAAATTATGAAAGAAAAACAAGAAGCCAAATATAGCAATAAAAAGGAATGTCCCTATTGCCATTCCAGCAATATTGAATTGGCAGGGATCAAAATGGGTTTAGATACTGTTAAGCGGGCGGGGCAGGGGTATAAGTGCCTCACCTGCGGAAATTTTTTTCTGCACGTGGAGGTGCCAGGTTCGTGAACCTGGCACCTCCACCGTTAGGATTTGCTTAATCCACCTTCTTCCCGCAATACGGGCATTCGGCGACGATCTTGGCGATGATGGCGCGACAGTGCGGGCATTCCATGGCTTGAGGGTCCGAGAGTTCTCTCCAACGTTCCAGCATCGCTCCAATGAGATTTAGTAAAATGATCAGCGCGATGCCGGCAAAAAAGACGATCACAATTTCCATTTCCGCGGGATCGATGATTGGTGCGAGATTCATGAACAGGTGCAAGATCCATAGCAAATACAATCCCACGAAGAGCAGATAAAATTGAACGACGATGCGATTTTTCCGCTCAATCGAAATATCGCCGCCACCCATGACGCGAAATAGCAAGAGCGCCAGGCCGACAAAGACGATGAGAGGAAGCGTGACGGAAATTGCGTCCCGCAAATTGTTGCCTTTTTCCCACATCATTTTTTCAATCAGCGGAATTCTCGTTGCCGCCTTTGGAGTTTCAATGCCGTACCGCTTTAATTTGCCGGTTACGTAATCGAAAAAAGCCTCGCGGTTTTCCCACGACATCGCCTCGCGCGCGATCCAGGGGGCGCGCGAAGATTTTTTCAGAAAATTAAGACGAGCTTGATTGGCTTGTAATACGTTGCCCATCGAATCGTAAATATCACTGGCGATGAGATATGCCAGCACATTGTCCGAATATTTTTTCTCGGCAGATTGACACAGGGCAAGCGCTTTTGCCAAATTCCGCCCTTCGCCCGCAAGTTCTGCCGCCTGAATGGTTTCTTTGATGGAGCTATTGATATCGCGAAGCCGTGTGGGATTTTTTTGGATGAGAATATGAAGCCGTTCAATCGATTGAGTGAGCGCTTCCTCAAAACGATCGCGAGTGTCCGAGTCGGAAATGGCTTCAAATTTTTGAGCATAAATCGGCGAATTCAGGCAAACGAATAAGATTAAACCGGTGAGGGTAATTACTGAAAATTTGGTTCGGATCATCTCGAGCTTCATCTCCATAACATAAAAGGATAATATATTTTCGTTCTTTTTGTGATACATTTTCTACTGGGGAAAGGGAGTTCTCTCATGGCAAACATTCTGGTGCTGGGTTCAACGGGGTATATTGGTGGCCGGCTTGTGCCGAGGCTTGTGCTAAAGGGGCACAGAGTTCGCTGTCTGGTACGGGATCCTCGAAAAGTGCTTGGCCGGAAATGGCTGGGCGTGGAAGTAATGGCGGGGGATGTGCTTGTGCCGGAGACATTGGTGCCGGCGATGCAGGGAATGGATGCCGTTTATTATCTGGTTCATTCGATGTCGGCAGGTGAAAAGCATTTTGAAGAACGTGACCGTCAAGCCGCCCGTTACGTTGGTGATGCCGCGCGAGCGGCGGGCGTGAAACGTATTATTTATTTGGGCGGGCTGGGCCGGCGCGGTGAGGTAATATCCGCACATCTCAAAAGCCGCCACGAAGTGGGAGACATTCTTCGCGAATCAAAAGTTCCCGTCACAGAATTCCGGGCGGCCGTGATTATCGGTTCTGGTGGCGTGTCTTTCGAGATGATGCATCATCTGGTGAATCGCCTGCCAATTATGATTTGTCCGCGCTGGGTGTATGTGAAAACCCAGCCAATTGCCATGCGGGACGTTCAGCGCTATCTGGTGGATTGTCTCGATAAGCCTGAATCAGCGGGCCGTGTGCTTGATATCGGCGGGCCCGATATTATGACTTACGGTGAAATGATGCTCGGCCTCGCGCGCGCTCTTGGACTCAAGCGCATTTTGATTCCAGTCCCGGTACTGACGCCGCTTCTTTCCTCTTATTGGGTGAACTTTATTACGCCGCTTCCAAAAACCGTGGCCCGCATATTGATCGAAGGGCTTCAGAGCGAAACCGTTTGTGAAAATCATGACGCGCTTCACATTTTTGATTTCCAACCTATGAGTTTTGAAGATTCCTTGCGCCGGACTCTGGCGCGACTTGAAAAACAAACAGTCGAAACAAAATGGACGGACGCCACATTCCATTACGAGGAGTGTCAGGATATCGATCCTTCGCATCTTTTTATTGATCGCCGGGAAATTCTTGTCGCCCGGTCTGCCGAAAAATTATTCGAATTGATCCAAACGATTGGCGGCAATACGGGATGGTATCAGTATGACTGGCTCTGGCGGCTTCGGGGTTTTATCGACCGGCAGCTTGGCGGTGTCGGGCTCCGGCGGGGACGTCGGCATCCCCATGAACTTCAGGTGGGCGATGCTCTTGATTTCTGGCGAGTTGAGGAATTTGTTCCGGGCCATAAATTATTGCTCCGGGCGGAAATGAAGGTTCCGGGAAGGGCCTGGCTTGAGTTTTGCGTAGAGCCGGCGGATGACAATCACTCGCAGTTGATTCAAACGGCAAAGTTTTATCCGCGCGGTCTGGCGGGATTTGCGTACTGGTTTTTGCTTTATCCGGTTCACATGCTTATTTTCAGGGGAACCATGCAGGCCATCAAAAAACGCGCGGAACAATTGGGAGGGTAGCAGGTACCTTCTTAAAAAGCTATAATTACTCATGCCCAATCATCTGTATTTTTGGATATTTTTTAATTTGTTCGTTGTCGTGATGCTTTTTTTGGATCTCTTCGTATTCCACAAAAAAGATCATGCGATCAAGATCCGGGAAGCGTTGGCCTGGACGGTGTTTTGGATTACGCTCGCGGCCCTTTTCAATCTGGGCGTGTATTTTTTTCAAGGCCCCCACAAGGCACTCGAATTTACGACCGGCTATTTGATCGAGTATTCGCTCTCGGTCGATAATCTGTTTGTCTTTCTGCTTATCTTCAATTATTTCCGAGTGCCGCATCATTATCAATATAAAGTTCTGTTCTGGGGTATTCTCGGTGCCGTTGTTTCTCGTATTATTTTTATTATTCTGGGTGTTGCGCTCATCGAACGGTTCCATTGGATTTTGTATCTTTTTGGAGCATTCCTGATTTTTACCGGAATTAAAATGCTGGTGCACAAGGGCGAAGAGATTCACCCTGAAAATAATCCGGTCATTAAAATTACGCAAAAAGTGATTCCGCTGGTGCATCATTACGAAGATGGAAAGTTTTTTATCAAGAGTCACGGAAAATGGTTTGCGACACCGCTTCTGGTGGTGCTGATTTTTATCGATGTGATGGATATCGTATTTGCGACCGACTCGATCCCGGCGATTTTTTCCATCACGCTCGATCCCGTGATTGTGTACAGTTCTAATATTTTTGCGGTGCTGGGTCTACGGTCGCTTTATTTCGCCTTGCATGGGATGATGCAGCTCTTTCATTATTTGCATTACGGCATCGCGCTGATTCTGGCTTTTGTCGGCGTGAAAATATTGATTCAGGATTTGTATGACATGCCGGAAATTTACGCGCTTGCGTTTATTGTGATTGTGCTGGCGCTTTCCGTGATCGCTTCCATTCTCTGGCCGAAAAAAGAAAAGCCCGGCCACGCCCCCTCCGATCTTGTCGAACCCTAATCAAAGCAACGTGGCACTTAGGTTCCAGGAACCTTTTTGTTTTTTTGTCTTGGCACGACGGCTGAATTCGATTAGACTTCGCCTATGGACTGGATTGTGAATTTCTCTCACTATTTTCTTCATCTCGACAAATACCTGAACCAACTCGTTACTGATTACGGTGCTTGGAGTTACGGCGTTCTTTTCCTCATCGTATTCTGCGAGACGGGGCTGGTGGTGACCCCGGTACTCCCCGGAGATTCGCTGTTATTTGCCTCGGGGGCGTTGGCCGCGATTGGCCAGCTGGACCCACTCCATCTGTTTTTTCTCCTGGCCGCCGCCGCGGCGCTCGGCAATTCCACGAATTACTGGATAGGCCGGTTCGTCGGCCCCAAAGTGTTTCATTACGAACGATCCCGGTTTTTCAACAAAAAATATCTCGACCAGACGCACCGGTTTTATGAAAAGCACGGCGGTAAAACGATCGTTATCGCGCAGTTTATGCCGATTATCCGCACCTTCGCGCCGTTCGTAGCCGGTATCGGCAGTATGAGTTACGCCCGTTTTCTCGCGTTTAACATTGCGGGAATTATTTTATGGATTTCAATCTGCCTGTTCAGCGGATATTTTTTTGGAAACATTCCTGTTGTGAAACAGAATTTTACCCTCGTGATTCTGGGGATTATCGCTGTTTCTCTGATCCCTGCCGTTATAGGATTTCTCCGCGCCCGCCGTTATGAAACAACTCGCAGCACGCTGTAATTATTTCGGCGAATGCGGTGGATGTGTCTATCAAAATATTTCGTACGCCAAAGAACTTGTCGCTAAAAAAAAATGGCTCCGCGAAACTCTTCTTCCGCTAAAACTCAAAGATAAAGTTTTTGAACCCGTCCGCCGCTCGAGCGAGGAATATCATTACCGGAACCGCCTCGATATCTCCTTCCGAAAAACATTAAAAGGTGAATATATTCTGGGTTTCAAGCCGGAGGGAAAAAGGTTTACGATTCAAATCGATTCCTGCGCGATCGCAAAAAAGGATATTTCAAAATTCATCCCAAAATTACGAAAGCTAGCGATTGCCCGTCTGCCCGAAGGATACAACATCGCCAATCTGGTGGTGAGAACCGGAGACGACGGCCGCGTGTTTTGGGGCGGGATGGGACGCCGCTCGCTGGAACTCGCCGAAAAAGATTATTTGTGGACCGAGGTATGCGGCCGGCGGATTTTCTACTCGCTCGATACTTTTTTCCAGGCGAATTTGTCCATTCTGCCGGCCCTCATCGAGACGATTCGCGCGCTTCCGTTGTGGAATAAAAAGACGACGTTTCTGGATCTGTACTCCGGCGTCGGACTGTTTGGCATCAGCCTTCACGACCTGGTGAAGCGCGTGGTGATGATTGAAGAAAGTGTGCCGTCGCTTAAACTTGCGCGCTTTAATGTCGATTATCACAAGCTGACGAATGTCGAGATCCGCCCTGGAAAAGTGGAAGAATTATTAGGCTCTCTTGCCGCGGGTTCTGTCGCGCTGATCGATCCGCCGCGGAAGGGATTGTCGGCGCCGGCGATCAAGGCGCTCGTCAAAGCGAAGAAACTGAAGGCGCTGCTTTATTTATCGTGCAATCCCGAGGCGCTTGCCCGCGATCTGGCGCAGTTTAAAAAGAAGGGCTGGAAAATTCAAAAAGTGATGCCTTTCGATTTTTTTCCGAAGACAAAACATCTGGAAACTTTTGTGTGGTTAACACCGAAATGACAAAGAGGAGGCAACATGAGATCAGGAAACCCCGCGTTAAGCGATAAAATTTTCACTGAAGCCATTAAAGCGACTCCGGTTTCTGCCGCGCAAGCAGGCAGTATGACCATTTCCGGAACCGTGAACAAAACCGCGCTGGCATTGCTCCTTTGCATTGCCGCCGCGTCGTGGACGTGGAATTTAATTTTTTCATCCCCAAGTCCGCAAGCCGCGACCGGACTCATGATCTTCGGCCTCTTCGGCGGATTTATCGTGGCGATGGTGACGATTTTCAAAATGTCTTGGGCCCCTATCACGACGCCGATTTACGCGCTTCTGGAAGGATTATTTCTCGGCGGCATTTCCGGCATTTTCGAAAAACAATATCCCGGTATCGTGATTCAAGCCATTTCGCTCACCTTCGGCACGCTTGCGGCGCTGCTCTTGGCGTATCAATCCCGCCTCATTAAAGTAACGGATAATTTCCGCCTCGGCATTGTGGCGGCCACCGGCGGTATTTGCCTGGTTTATGTTATCGATATCATTCTGGGTTTTTTCAATATCCGGATTCCGATGATTCATCAAGGCGGTTGGCTTGGCATCGGATTCAGCCTGTTTGTCGTCGTCATTGCCTCGCTTAATTTGGTGCTCGACTTCGATTTTATCGAAAGAGGAGCCGAAGCCGGCGCGCCCAAATTTATGGAATGGTACGGAGCGTTCGGATTGATGGTGACGCTCGTGTGGCTGTATCTTGAAATTCTCCGACTTCTTTCCAAGTTGAACCGGAAATGACCGCGACGCTTGCGGCGCTCGCCCCGCATTCGCGGGCGAAACGATTAAGCCCGCTCCGTTTTCAATCCTTCGCGGATTTTTTTGGCAATGACAATCCGGTCGAAGTCGAAATCGGTTCCGGCCGCGGGAATTATCTGTCCGAACGAGCCGTTCGCAATTCCGAGATCAATTTTTTCGGAGTCGAGTGGAAATCCAAACTGGTTGAGCTTTCCACAAAGCGCGCCGAGCGGATGAATCTTACGAATATAAAATTTGTGGCCACCGACGCCCGCGAAGTAGTCAGAACCATTCCACTCGAAAGCGTGTTGATCTTTCACGTTTATTTTCCTGATCCGTGGTTTAAGAAAAAACATCTTCGCCGTCGTCTCATCAGCGCGGGATTCCTAAAAATGATGTTTGATCGCCTTATTCCAGGCGGACGGCTTGAAATCGCGACAGATAATTTTGACTATCAAATTGCGATCCGTAGCGAAATTGCCGCAGCCGCGCTTCCGTGGCGCGCTTCCCACGAACAAGTGAACGAACGATTTCTGGATCCCGTCGTCAAAACGCTTTTTGAAATGAAATATACCGAGCAGGGCAGAGTGTTATACTATTTTGAGTTAGAGAGATAATTAAGGAGTTCCCTCTCGAGAGGGGCAGGTGCCAGGTTCATGAACCTGGCACCTAATTTCTGACAACAATTCAAGGAGGAGTCATCATGGACAACATTAAATTAATCGAATTACTCAATCACATGCTGTCGCAGGAATACGCTTGTACCATACGCTACGCTACGCACGCGGATATTATTTCCGGTCCGTTTTCAGAAGAAATCGCGGAGCGGCTCAATGAAATTGCCGGAGACGAATTGAAACACGCTGAAAAATTGCGCAAGCGCATCACCGGTCTGGGTGGCGTGCCCACGATGCAGGTGAGCGCCGAAGATCTGAAGCCTGCGGCGACCCTCGATCAAATCCTGAAAGTCAATATCGCCGAAGAGATGGGCGCGATTCACAGCTACACCCAAATTCTAAAATCCGTCTCGCCCGAAAACGCTATTTTGTACTTGGCTCTCCAAGAAATCATCGCCGACGAGCAAGAACATCTGGAAGAGCTCAGGAATCTGGAGCATAAGAAACAATAAATACCCTTTGTTTTGTAAGTGTAGGATTTTTTTGTCATGAGGAAGTCCTATCCTCATTTAAATCAAATGGTTAGCTAAACACCAGCCCGTTTGACTCTGTCCTGCCTTTGCCCAAGCCCTGTTTTCATGGTATCTTTTAAGTAATAGTGGGTAGTGAAACCATGCTCCAAGGGGCCTTCAGCTATGGTTAATACAGGCTTTAAAAAAGTTATTGCTACGACTGTCACAATCGCATTTGTTGTGACGTCTGTGTTTTCTCCGGGCAAGATTTCTGCCCAACCCATTCAAACCTCTCTTCCTTTAGCGAACATCGATGTCTCGAAAATTATCGTCAATAGCGGTGTGGCCTCTCTTGAGGAGCGTTTCACTAGCCCTGAAGGTCCCAGGGGCCGCACCGTTATTGCGATTCAAGACGCGCACGGCATTTTCGACGCCCAGGAAAATATCCGCGCGCTGATCGAGGAACTCCAGAACTCATACGGATTCAAACTGGTCGGGTTGGAAGGCGGAGCCGGAAAATCGGACCACACGCTGTTGCGCACATTTCCCGATCACGAAGTGAATCAAAAAATCGCTCGAGAGTACATGCGCCACGCGGAACTCTCGGGAGGCGAGGCCGCCGCGATTTTGAATCGCGAGCCCGGTATTTTTTACGGACTTGAAAATCCGGATTTGTATTACCAAAACCGCAATTCGTTCCTGAAAGCGCAAGGATTCAAAGACGCCAATCTGCACGCGATCGATTTGTTCGAAAAGAAACTCGACAAACAGCGCGACAAACTATTCTCACCGGAACTCCTCGCGTTTCACAAAGCCGAACAAAAATATCTGAAAGGCCAAATGCCGCTTTGGGAATTTATCGAATTACTCGGCGGCTACAATTTTTCCGAACAATATCCGGGCGTACTCGCCATTTTCCAGGCCATCGCCAAAGCCCGGCAAGCTGGGAAGAAAGCCGAGGAAGCTAAAAAAGCCGAAGAAGCCGCCGCCAAAGTAGAAGGCCGCGTGCTTTTTGAGGAAATTAAAAGTTTATCCGCAGCGATTGAACAGCAGTTTGTAGGGGCGACCCTCGTCCCGAAAGGGACTGCTGTGTCCCCAGCTGTGGTCGCCCGCGAGCGGGAACTTCTTGCCGAATATCAACACCTCCGCGTGCTCCGCAGCCTTGCAGCGCTTGAAATCACCCGCGCCGATTACGAAGAATACCTCCGGCATCAAAATGAGTTTTCGATTTCCGGTCTCGACCTCAACCTCGCCCCCGCGCTTCAATTTTACGCCGACGCGGTAAAACGCGACGCCGCGCTCTACGACAACCTGCTCCGCGACATGAAAAAAGAAAAACAATCCACCTCCATCATCGTCGCCGGCGGATTCCACACTCAGGGCCTGCGCGAAAAGCTGAAGCGGGACGGAATCTCATTCGCCATTTACTCGCCGCGCATTCACGAAATGCCGAAAGAAAACAAATATCTCGACGTGATGGAAGGCCGTGTGTCGTATGCCTCGTCCATCGCCTCTCCGGAGCCAACAATGGGCCTTGATCCGAACGGAGAACAATTTGTCACAAGTTACGCGCGTGCTGCCGTTCGGGAAGAAGTGGCCGCCGGAAAAAGTCTCGGCGAAGTTAAACTTTCCTGGCGCGACACGATTATCCGCACCGAAAAAGCCCGTGATCCTATGGCCGATCCCATGCCGCTCCTCAAACGTCTCGAGAAAATATTCCGTTCACTCATGAGCCGCGTCAGCCAAATTCTGAAAGAACTTAAGGAACGTTATCTCGCCGAAACCAGCGCCGCCGCCAAACAAAAAGTCGGCGCCTTCGTCCAGTCCGAACGCAAACGCCTCGAACGAGCAAAGCCGGCAGAAGTCGCGCCGACTGTTCCGGCGAAAGCAGCGTCGCTCGGCGGCCCCGACGAAAAAGTAGAGACAACGCGGCGCGGGTTTGAGGCGGAGCGAAGTCCTGAAACGCTTCTCAAATATTTCACCACCGCGTTTCGTGAAAGAACTCATACGGTGATCGCGCCTCCGGATAATCTGACGGAGGAGGAATTGACGGCCATCGCGCGCGTATTTTTCCTGCCGAACGGCGTGTGGCCGCGAGGGGGAATGCTTCAAACTCAAGGCGATGAAAGCCGCCGGCACGCGCTTGCGTGGCTTAAGCGAATTAATGAAACGCGTGCGCGCTGGTACGGAAACGAATTTGAGCTGGGTTCGGCGATGAATGGAACTATTGGATCCTGGAGTCCGGACGGGAGCCGGGTTGCGGTTCGGGAAGGTGATCGCTGGCATATTTTGTATTTTTATTTGCGCCCAGGGTTGGCGGAAGAAAATCCGGATTTAAATTACACGAATTTAAGAAAATTGGGACTGATTCCTGGCCTTCCGAGCATCGACCGGGCGAATGTTTTTCGTGACATCCTGAATCGATTGCCGGCTGTGATTCAGCCCGAGGGAAAAGAAAAATTTGCGGCGATTGATTTTGGTGATGAGAAAAATCAAAGTATCGAGAACCTGCCG
The DNA here is from genome assembly GCA_016214265.1 of Candidatus Omnitrophota bacterium. Taxonomy (GTDB): domain Bacteria; phylum Omnitrophota; class Omnitrophia; order Omnitrophales; family JACROU01; genus JACROU01. Next base: position 4,733 of record JACROU010000041.1, on the reverse strand, counting down.
GGGCAGGATGCCTCCGGCCGCATCCGTGAAGTCATCGCCAGCCTTCGCGCCAAAAAAGGTTCGAACCGTCGCGTACAACATATCGTCTCGCCCATTATCAAAGACCTGACGAGCCTGAAAAAAACGGTAGAAGGCCGCTCCCTCGGCGCGAATTTCAGCGCGATGGACAGGATCGTCGAAGCGTCTTCTTTTTATCAGCGGCTGGAGCAAGCTTCCGGTTTTGCCCCGGTGTTTTCGGGGGAAGATGTTTTCTTTTCGCGGATGCGGCATCTCACGCGGGCTCAGCGGGTCGCGCTGGCAGTGGCCGCTCAAACCAGCGAAGTCGATCCCGAAAAAATAAAATTCTTCAGCCGGATGTATGAAATCGGGGAAATCCCGTTTTCTCATTACGGGCGAGCGGCCATTCAAAAAGCGTTTCCGTCCATCGACATTAGCCGGCCGGCCAACACACGCGACATTGTGGATCTGATGGCGAACGATATTTCTGATCCGCAATCGAAGACTCAATTCCAAAATCTGAAAGAAGAAGCGGCGGCCCTGGCTTCCAGGGACCGGAACGCGCTCAAAACGGAGGAGGCTCGGCGGGTGCTCACGGCGCACGAGGTCGTGGATAAAATCGAAGACACCTTTTTGGCCAAGCGATTAGGATGGATCAGCGATTCCAACATGGAAGCCGAGTTCGCGCGCCTCTTCCCGGATGCGGCGCTTGGAACAGCCGGGACCATGAGCGAAGAAGCGCTGAACGATGAAATTTTCCGCCTGGCCGTCGATTATCTGGGCCGTTACGCGCAAGGGTCCGCATTGACTCCGGAGGGGTTGGCGCAGCTGAACGATTATCAAAAAAATTTCATCGTCCCGGTGATTTTTGGAAAACAAAAACAAGTTTATGACACCGAGAGAATCGGCAGGGTTCTCAATTCCGTCGCGGAAAGTTTTATCCGGCAGGGTGAGACGCCGCAAGAAGCCAAGCTCCACCTCTTGAGATTGAGCGATGTGGAAATTGTGAACCAATCCAACAGCTTATCCGCCGAAGGACAAGTAGCCGGCGCGTCGCTGGGAATTGCTCCCGCGGATCTTCTGGATTCTTATTTCGCGGATCTGAAGAAGCTCTCCGTGCCAGAAGAAGGAAATGTGAATCTCAGTGTTTATTATCCCGGAAACGAAGAATTATGGCCGGGAAATATTGAAGGGCCTTCACCCAAGACCGCGATTAAAAATAAAGGAGGCGTTGTCGTCGGAACCGGCGGCGGCACGATTTTGGAGTTTGCCTTTCACGCGAATGCCGAGGAGGCGTATGTCGTCGATATCAATCCGTTGGTCACCGAGATTCTTTGGCCGATTCAGATGATTCTCTTCGCCGAGAGCAAAGATCGGCTGGATTTTCTCTCCACTTTGATGAGCGTTGAATTGACGGACGAGGAGAAACGCGAATTGGCTAATGAGTCTGTGTCTGGTATTTTCTATTACGCGTGGAAAAATAAGAAAACTTCGCCGGAAAAGTACCGGCAAAATATCAAACGCGTCACGGCGCTTCTCGAGCCGTATGTCAGTCCAGCGGTGCGCGATGATCTGGAGGCGATGGTCAGCAGTTTCTTCTACGTCGGTATTCCGCGGCCTTGGGGTGATCGTGCGTACCGGATGCAGACCCCTCAATCTGTCTTGGATCTGAAACCTCCACGTTATCCCGAGCGTTTTGAACTTACCTACGGCCAAAACAATGGTTCCTTGCGTGAAACTTTCGATTCCAATGTGGATCGATTGGGCGGAACGCTTTCATCCGAAGCCGCGTATCAAAAAGCCAGAGATTTTATTCTCGCAGGAAAATTGAAAGTAGCGACGGGTGACTTTGGCGGCCGAGCATTCCGCAATGTTTCTGACCAAATGGCGCGCGAGGGTAAATCCGCGTCCGTGGTTTATGGATTTTTCGAAAATTTGAAGGGGATGCCTCGTGCGCCGGACGCGGTGATCTTGAGATCTACCGGCGTCGGCTCGCTCATTCCCAATCAGCTTCTTCGGGACTATTTGTTTTATTTGGCTCCCGATCTTTCCATTCCTTCTAAGCATTCCCCGGAGTATCGATTCAGTGCGACGATAAGACTTCAGCATTATTCGCGTGATTTTCTGGGCCAACAGGGCTATCAAATGTCACAGGTGGCAGAGATTCTGAAAGGCTCGAATTCTTCTCAGGAAAATCAAGATGTTTATCGCAAGTCCGTCGCTTTGGGAGAGTTTTTAGAGAAGACTTCTTGGACATCGCGGAACGCGCGTTTCTACACCGATGAATATTTTGCTAGTCGAGACGCGTTCAAAAATTATCTCGCCCAAAATGGATTTCCCGATGTGGATCCTTTTGATTTTGACATGGTCTCAAAAGCGTTTGAATTGATGAAGATCATCAAGACGACTGAAGCCTCCGCCACCCAACCAACGGTGAGGGGCGCGTCGCTGGGCGGCATATCACCGCAATCGCGATGGCTGAAAACAGCGGTGATCACCCTCGCGCTCAGCGGAATTTCGGGAGTCGGATGCGTAGCTCCGCATCCCGCCGCCGAAAAAGCGCCCGAAATTTCCAAAGCAGGCAGGGAAGAATTAAAAGAATTGTTTGAGAAATTGAAGGATTCGGATGCCGACGTGAGGGGCAGCGCCGTTGGGATTTTAGAACAAATCGCGAAGTCGAAACCGGAACTTGCCCCAGAAATGCTGAAGCCCGTATTAGAAATGTTGAAGGACGCGAAGCGCCGGGTGAGGGGAAGCGCCGTTCGGGTTTTGGGACAAATCGCGAGGTCAAAACCGGAACTTGCCCCAGAAATGCTGAAGCCCGTATTAGAAATGTCGAAGGATTCGGATGCTGACGTGAGGGGAAGCGCCGTTGGGATTTTAGAACAAATCGCGAAGTCAAACCCGGAACTTACCCCAGAAAGCGCCGTTGGGATTTTAGAACAAATCGCGAAGTCGAAACCGGAACTTGCCCCAGAAATGCTGAAGCCCGTATTAGAAATGTTGAAGGACGCGAAGCGCTGGGTGAGGAGAAGCGCCGTTCGAGTTTTAGCGCACATTGCGGCGGGGGGGAACCCGGAACTTGCTTCAGAAATGCTGAAGCCCATGTTAGAAATCTTGAGGGATTGGGATCCCGGAGTGAGGGGAAATGTCCTTTATGTGTTAGAACACATCGCGAAGTCAAACCCGGAACTTACCCCGGAAATGTTGAAGCCCGTGTTAGAAATGTTAACAGATTTGTCTGCCGAAGTGAGGCGAAAAGTCGTTTATGTGTTGAAACAAATCGCGAAGTCAAAACCCGAATTGTTTTCACAATTACTAGAAAATTGTTCGAGTTTGGAAGAGGCTGAACGCCTTCACGCGTTTCGGGTAGTTGAGGGCGTCTTTGGGGTAATTGAAGAATCGGAAGGAAATATTCTTCAGGAAAAAATATTTGAAGATGTCAGCCCGAGAGCAAGGCATGCCCTCTTCGAAATCATCGAAAGAAGATTGAGGAATGGAAAAACCGCAATCGTTACCGAAGATAGTCTGCTGGAATTGATCCGGTTATTGTCTGATTCAGATAAAGAAACGCGCGAAACATTTCGGGATGTGGTCGATCTTTTCGCCGAAGCAAACAAAAATGTTTTTACCGACAAACTTTTTCTGGAGGTGATTCGCCGTATTTCTCGGGCAGATCGGAATCTTAGGTATGAATTGGAGCCGTTGTTGATTCGCACGTTTAAGGAAGTAAACCGGAAGGAAATCACGCCGGAGCTTGTGAAACAGGGCCTTGCGGGCGGGACATCATCTGCTGAGACTGTCGCGTCTCTTCAATTTTTGGGCGGGCTGGTGAGAATCCGGAAAGAATACGCGACGGAGGCAAATTTTGACAAAGTGCTTGGCCTGCTGGAAAAAGGGGATGATCCGGTGAAGGCCGAGGCGTTATGGACTCTCGGAAATTTTGTGGAAGCGGACAGATCTTTTTCCGCCGACGAGAAAGATTTGCAGAAGGCGCTGGATGCTTTAGCCAGTTCCAGCCCCCAGGTGCGAAGAGCCGCGGTGAGAATGGCCGGAAAATTTGTGCTGGCAAATCGGGCTACTTATGTCCCTGCCGAACTTTTATCGAAACTCATTTCGTTAATGACAGATTCTGATTCCGAAACAAGAGAGGAGCTAATCGGCGCACTCTGGCAATTCGAAAGGGCGAATAAAAAAGTGTTCGACGAAGGGCATCTGGATTCTCTGGAACGAAAGTTTCATGGAGCTCATGCGGCGGTTCGCCTGGACATTCTGCGTGCGGAAGAAGTTTTTTTAGCCTCCGATTCCAAATTTGCGACGGAGACAAGACTGTCGCGTCTTTTGACATTCTATCCGTCTGAAGATGCGAAGATAAATGAAGTCATCGAAAAAATGGTGAAAAGTCCTGTTTGGGAAAAACATCCGGAATTCATTACGGAAGCGAACCTGATGACGGCAATGAAAGGGCTTTTCGCTCAGGGCGAGGCGCAGAAAAAACAGTCGGCCGGACTGGTCCGGATTCTGGGAAAGAGAAATCCTGAAGCGCTGGGACCTTCGGCATTTGATAAGGCCAAGAAATCTGAGAATCGGGAGGTGATGGAAACCTTTCGTGATTTAGCTCCCGCCGCACCCACCCGTGAAGAAGCCGTGAAAATAATTGGCCGTTCGCTCGGCGCCTCGCAGCTCACGCCTGCTGAACGGGAAATTGTTGATCAACGTAAACGGGATAAGTTTGA
>JACROU010000039.1 GCA_016214265.1 Candidatus Omnitrophota bacterium | reverse complement strand
ATAATTGTTCCGCTTCAAGTCAAGTAATGGAATGGGAGGAATACAAAATGGCAACTATCTATCAGCGAAAAGGAAGTTCAAACTGGTATATTAGTTACTTCCTTAACGGGAAGCGTATCACTGAAAGCCTGCGCACAAACGACAAGACAATCGCAAAGAAGCTGAAAGCAGAGCGAGAAGGCGATCTGTCAAGAGGTGTGCATCGGGTATTTGGAAAGCAAAGCATTGATGATCTTGTGCGCGCCTTCAAGGAAAATAAAGCAGAGAGGAAACCGTTGACTAACTCGATTGAATTTTGCTTATTGGATAGTTTTATCTCATTTGTCGATAAGAAAACAGTCGATGCGATCACAGAAGCAGACGTTCTCAATTTCTTAAAGGCAAAATATACGGATAAATCTGCGGTGACATATAACAACATGATCGGAGTGATTAAGCGATTCTTTGCATTTGCCGTTAGAAAGAGAAAGCTTGATCCGCAGAAAGATCCTACTTTTGATCTTGAGCGTAAGAAAACAGTAAAGGGAAAACCGACATTTTTTACTGATGAAGAATTTCTGGAAATCCTGAAAGCTGCGGAAGGTTCGCCGATTTATTCGATGATTCTTGTTGCGCGATACACGGGTATGAGACTTTCTGAATTGCTTCATCTCGAATGGAAAGATTTCGATTGGCGCGAGAAGCAGGTGCATGTCCGCAATAAGCCAAAGTGGAATTGGACAGTCAAGACTTACGAGGAAAGAGGTGTTCCTCTTTGTGCTGAACTCATGGCGGGGCTTATCCCTCACCGAAAAAGCGAGGGCCTTTGTTGGCCGATTTCTTCCGGGTTGAATGCTGGAAAATTGTATAATAGGCAAGGTCCGAAGGAAAAAATTAACGCAATACTTGAGGCGGCGGGTTTAAAAGAAACTCGGGAGGCTTGGCATAAGTTTCGCCGGACTTACGCTTCAAGGCTGGTGCAGTTGGGAGTCAGTATTGAAAAGGTGTCGAAGTGGTTGGGGCATTCGAGCATAGCGGTCACGGAAAAGTATTATGCCTGCTATGCGCCCAAATATGACAAGGACATTGAGTTCTTGAATATCAAGACTGCTGACAAAAGTGCTGACAGTCTAAAACTTGAAAATTTTGGCTCTTTGGAAAACGTAAGAATCTCTAGGGAAAAACTGCCGGGAGAGGGAGTCGAACCCTCAAGGGATTTAAGTCCCACTGGATTTTGAGTCCAGCGCGTTTGCCAGTTCCACCATCCCGGCGCGAAAAACCGTACCTCGTACTTAGTACATCGAGAAAATTTTTCGAAGTACGAGGCACGAAGTACTAAGTACGGCAGTTAATTGGTGGACCGACGGGGGATCGAACCCCGGACCTCCACAATGCCATTGTGGCGCTCTCCCAGCTGAGCTACCGGCCCAAAAATGTCAGAAAAGAGCCGCAATTCTAGGAGTGAGCGGGTGTTAAGTCAAGGTGAAATCAGGGAATTATTATCTGGTTTTGAATCACATCCTGATATAAACTTCCTCCTCAATTTTAAACCGTTTTCTCAAACATTCGTCCTTGCTATGACAACCGTACAAACTAAAAATATTGCTCTATTTTGGCCCTATATTTCCAAGAAGGTGGGGCCTGCTATTCAGCAAGTGCTGGACTCTCGCTGGGTGGGGCAAGGACCACTTGTTGATAAATTCGAGAAGTTTTTCGAATCGACCTTTTCTGTATCCCGCGCCGTTGCGGTAAATTCCTGCACATCCGCGCTCCATTTGGCCTATATTTTATCTGGTATTGCTGCCGGTGATGAGGTTATTACAACTCCGCTTTCCTGTTATGCCACGGTAATGCCGCTTCTTTTTCAAAAAGCAAAACCGATTTTCGCGGATATTAAACAAAACACTCTCAATATTGATCCCAAAAGCATTGAAAAGAAGATTACCCCCAAAACGAAGGCGTTGTTGGTCGTGGATTGGGGCGGCAATCCTTGCGAGATGGATGAAATTAATGAAATCGCCAAGCGTCATCAGTTGAAGGTGATTAAAGATGCCGCCCACGCCCTGGGTGCAAAATATAAAGGAAAGCCTATTGGGTCGATCAGTGATTTTTCGTGTTTCTCATTCCAGGCTATTAAGCACATTACATCCGGAGATGGCGGACTCCTTTGCGCCAAGGATCCGAAAGATTATGAAAAGGCGAAATTGCTGAGATGGTATGGAATTGATCGGGATTTTAAAGGAGACATTTACGACAAGTTTAAGGTGACGGAGTTGGGGTATAAATATAATATGACTGATTTGGAGGCGGCAACTTTAATCGCTCAGCTCGAAGATTTCGATCAAATCAAACAGAAAAGAAAAAGTATCGTTGATTTTTATCGTTCCAACTTGAAGCAGGTGCCTGGCCTTGAGTTTATAGAAGTGACCAGAGATGCTGAGAGTGCCAATTGGCTTTTTACAATTTTGGTTGAGCGACGGGCTGATTTTCAGAAAAAACTTCAGGAAGCAGGAATCGAAACTTCTCTGGTTCACACCCGGCTCGATGTGTATCCTATTTTGGGCGGAAAAAGGCAGGATTTGCCCATGATGAATGAAATCGAGTCTAAATACATTTCTCTCCCGTTTCATTGTTATCTCGCGCCGGAAGATCTCACCTATATCGTCGACACCATCCGATCTGGCTGGTAATGTAATTGATGCTTTCTGATAAAATTTCTTCCAATCCTATTTGTGACATCATCATCCCCATTTGGAATCAAAAAGAAAGAACGGAACGCTGCCTTCAAAGCATTTTAAAAAATACCCAAATTCCGTATCGTCTTATCCTCGTCGACAATGCTAGCGAGAAAGAAACAGCGGAATTTCTGAATGGTTTCGAACGCTCCACAACCGTTCCGTGTCTGGTCATCCGCAATCAAGAAAATCTTGGAAATGTTAAAGCTGTCAATCAAGGCATCAAGAGCTCTGCCGCGGAGTTTGTTTTGACTCTGGATAATGACACCCTCGTTTTTTCGGGCTGGCTTGAAAATATGATTCAAGCGGCAAAATCCCAAGATCAGATCGGTATCGTGAATCCTGGCTCAAACAGTTTGGGCTACAAAAAACCCTGGTATCTCAGCTGGGAAAAATACGCAGCGAAAGTTTTGATCAAAGAAAAAGGCCGTCGGCCTGAAATTGGCATGGCTAGCGGATTTTGCATGTTAGTTAAACGAGAATTGATCAACAAAATCGGTGGATGGAATGAAGCGTATGGCATGGGGTATTATGAAGATTCTGATTATTCTCGCCGGGCTTACAATGCCGGATATGTTTGTGTTCATGCCCGAGATGCGTTTGTATATCACGAAGAACATGCTTCCTTTAAAAAAATTAAAAAAGTAAAAGAAAATATCGCGGCGCCCAATCGCGCGCAATTCGAAGAGAAGTTTGGCAAGCCAAAACGGATTGTTTACTGTTTGTTTAATCCCGATCGGAAAGTGAGAGAACGTGTTGCCTCCGAAGCATTTCAGTTAGGGCGGGGGAATGATTGGATCACGATTTTTATCAATCGCGGCGCGGAGTTCCCGGAATATAAAGATCACGGCTTTATCCGATATGTGCGCATGTTGGACTGGATTTACTTACCGCAAACCTTAATTCGGGTGATTAAAAAAAAGAAGAAGTTTGCTCGGATAGTTACCAATAACCGATTTCTGTTGTTCTGGTTCCGACGACTCAAAGGGATTCATAAGTCAGAGCTGATATTTTTGGATTAAGATACGAAAGGAGAATGTTATGGCTTTTGAAGATTTAAGTCAGGCGATTTCTGCAGGAGAACGTGTTTTGGATGTGGGCTGTGGTGCGGCGAAACGAGAGGGAACCATCGGCATTGATATGATGGCTAAGCCAGGCGTGGATATTGTTCATGATTTAAATGTTTACCCTTGGCCGATTCAGGATAGTCAATTCGACCGGGTTCTTTTTACCGGATCGCTGGAATGTCTGGATAGTGTGCTTAAATCCATGGATGAGGCTCATCGGGTGCTAAAGCCCAATGGGCGTGTTGAAATTCACACTACTCATTTTGCGTCCTCAAATTCCCATTGGGATCCGCTTCAGAAATGGCATTTCAGCTATTACACGTTTGATTATTTCACCGAAGGATTTGACAATCCGGTTTATACAGACCGAAAATACCGCATGATTAGAAAAGAATTGATGTTTCGAAGAAAATGGGGGATGGGACAATTGCTGTATAAATTGTCCCCCCGTCGCTACGAAAAATATCACGCCTATCGGTTTCCTCCATATCGTCAGTTTTTTGAGCTGCAAGCGATAAAATAGTGATCTCTCGGGCGTTGTCCTAACTGGTTTTCTGACTTGATTTTCCGCATTGCAGGACTCTTCCTGAATCGATAGAATACAAAACTCACTATGAACCAAACACAGCCCGAACGGCTATATCCTTTCAACGAAATCGAGCCTAAATGGCAGAAGGCCTGGGAAAAAGAAAAGCTGTTCCAGGTCGATGCCGATGATCCCCGTCCCAAATATTATTGCCTGGTGATGTTTCCGTATCCATCCGCGGCGCTGCATGTGGGGCACGGCCGCAACTATATCATCGGAGATGCCGTTAGCCGCTACAAGATTATGCGCGGATTCAACGTGCTGTCGCCGATGGGATTCGACGCGTTCGGACTTCCGGCGGAAAATGCGGCTCTCAAAACCAACATTCATCCCAAAACCTCAACGCTCGCGAATATTGACCGCATGAAAATTCAGCTCCATCAATGGGGCATCGGCTATGATTGGGCGCGGCAGGTTACTAGCTGTCTGCCGGATTATTACAAATGGACGCAGTGGATTTTTCTGAAACTGTACGAAAAAGGTCTGGCCTACAAAAAAATGGGGACTGTGAATTGGTGCTCGTCCTGCCAGACTGTGCTGGCCAACGAGCAAGTCGTTGATGGGGCGTGCGAGCGTTGCGACACCGTAGTGGCGACAAAAGAGCTTGAGCAGTGGTTCTTCAAAATCACGGCTTACGCGGACCGTCTGCTTCAGGACCTTGAGCTTCTCAACAACTGGCCGGAGCGGGTGAAGACGATGCAGGCAAACTGGATCGGGAAAAGTGAGGGCGTGGAAATCGAGTTTCCCGTTGTTGATGAAAATTACAAACTCCGCTGTTTCACGACGCGTGTTGACACGATTTTTGGCGCGACCTACATGGTACTTGCGCCAGAGCATCCGAAAGTAGCCGAGCTTATCGCGAAAGTTCCGGGGCGCAAAAAAATCGAAGAGTTTATTCAAAAAGTGCGCGGGGAAGACCGCATCGAGCGCACCGCCGAGAATGTGGAAAAAGAAGGTGCTTTTCTCGAGCGCTATGCGGTGAATCCGATGACGAATGAAAAAATTCCGATTTGGATCGCCAATTATGTTCTTCCGGAATACGGCACTGGATGCGTGATGGCGGTGCCGACTCATGACCAGCGCGACTTTATGTTCGCGAAAAAATATCATCTTCCGCTTCGTGTGGTCATCGATAATCCGAAAGAATCCCTCGACGCTAAAACGATGAAGGAAGCCTACGAGGGGGAAGGTGTGATGGTGAATTCGGGGGCCTTTACCGGAAAGTCGAGTGAGAAAGCGTGGGATTTAATCGCTGATTTTATGGAGCGCGGCAACATCGGATCGCGCTCGGTGAATTTCCGCCTGCGCGATTGGTTGATTTCGCGTCAGCGGTATTGGGGCGCGCCGATTCCGATTATTTATTGCAAAGCGTGCGGAACAGTTCCCGTGCCCGAAAAAGATTTGCCGGTGATTTTGCCGGAAGATGTGAAATTTAGGCCCACGGGCGTGTCACCGCTCAAAGATAATGAAAATTTCGAAAATGTTTCATGTCCCAAATGCGCCAGGCCCGCCAAACGTGAAGTCGATACGATGGACACATTCGTGGATTCCAGCTGGTATTATTTGCGCTATCTCTCGCCGAAGGATGATAAGCAACCGTTCGATTCCAAAATCGTGAACCGCTGGCTTCCAGTCGATCAATATATCGGCGGTGTCGAGCACGCGATCCTTCACCTGCTTTATTCGCGCTTCATCACCAAAGTGCTTTCGGATTTGAAATGGGTGAATTTTTCCGAGCCGTTTGCCCGGCTGTTTACGCAAGGCATGATTATTAAAGATGGCGCAAAAATGTCGAAGTCGAAGGGCAATGTGGTGAGTCCCGACGCACTGATCGGAAAATTCGGAGCGGATACGGTTCGTCTTTACACACTTTTTATCGGGCCGCCGGAAAAGGACGCGGAATGGAATGACCGGGGTGTTGAAGGTTCGTATCGATTTTTGGGACGGCTATGGCGTTTCGTCACGCAAGTCGGCGATTGGAAAATTTCGGGTGAAGGTTCTGTTAGCTCGAAAGAGCTCCGTCGCCAGACGCATGAGATCATCAAAAAGGTGACGGATGATTTGGAAGGGGATTTTCATTTCAATACGGCCGTCAGTTCCATCATGGAATTGGTGAATTCCTGTTATCAATTTGAAGCGAAGACGCCGGAAGATAAATCGATTTTGCGTGAGGCAGCGGAGATTCTGGTTTTACTTTCCGCTCCATTTGTGCCGCATATTGCCGAAGAATTATGGCAGGGCCTCGGGCACAAAAAATCGGTGTTTCGGGAGTCTTGGCCGACGTACGACAGTGCGGCGCTCTCGCGGGATGAAATTGAAATTGTGATTCAGGTTTTGGGGCGGGTCCGGGCTCGCATGACGGTTCCAGCGAATATTTCAGAAGAAGATTTGAAGAAAAAAGTTTTGGAAGATAAAAAAGTCCAAGAATGGCTGGACGGTAAGACGGTAAAAAAAGCCATTGTTGTCCCGAAAAAATTGGTAAATTTAGTGGTTTGAGAAAAAATATGCCAAAAGTTGAGATCAAAAATCACAAAGTTCAGATCGGTTCGAAGAGCATCCCCCTTTTTTCCGGAGAAGTACATTACTGGCGGCTCAATCCCGCGAATTGGCGTGCCATCCTCGAGCGTGTCAAAGAGATGGGGCTTTCCGTTATCGCCACATATATCCCGTGGGAATATCACGAGCTTTCGCGCGGCAAGTTTGATTTCACCGGAAAAACGGATCCCCAGCGCAATCTAAAAGCATTTCTCGAATTAGTTCGTGAGGTAGGACTTTATCTGATTATCCGTCCCGGACCATACATTTACAGTGAGTGGACGAATGACGGCGTTCCTGATTACGCACACAAATATCATCGCCTTCACCGCGAATTCCAAAAGCCAGCCGAAGAATATGTCCGCGAAGTTCTGAAGGTCATCAAACCTTTTTTTGCCTCGCGCGCCAGCGGCAATATCATTTTGCTTCAGGCCGATAATGAAATCGATCCCTGGCCCGATCTTTTCGGAGCGCAGTATGGATTGAATGACAAGCCCGGGCTTTTTCAGGAATTCCTTTCCCAAAAATACCAGAGAAATATTCAGGAGTTGAACTTGCAGTGGGGAACGCATTACAAAAAGTTCGACGAAGCCCGGCCATTCATTGCCGCGGCGCTTGAAAACCGGTGGGATTATGCGCTTAGCGGTGAAAAAGAGCTCCGTCGCAACATGGATTATTTTGAATTCAAACACGATTATTCCAGCCGGTACGCGAAATGGATTGTAGGACTTTACCGCGGACTGGGGGTCGACATTCCTATATATTTGAATGTTTATCCCTTTCTTTACGCGCAGGACTGGAAAAATTTCCAGCAAATCGCCGACATGGTTGGCATCGATCTTTATCCATACAACGAGTTAAGCGAAGATATTTATGAGCCGCGAAAAGTTATGGATAAAGTCCGATATCTCCGCACAATTTCTCCGGTGTCCTACATTGCAGAATTTCAGTCTGGTGTTTGGCACGGCCGGCATTATCAGTTGGGCTTGATGACGCCCAATCATTACCGCCTGCTTTCGCTTTCAGCACTGCTCGCGGGATGTCAGGGGTGGAACTGGTACATGCTGGTCAATCGCGACAACTGGTATATGTCACCGATTAACGAGTGGGGAAAAGTTCGTCCGGAGCTTTTCGGTATGTTCAAAAGTATTACGAGTCTCGAGAAGCGTATTGATCCGGCACGCTTAAAAAAACTTACCAACGTTTCTGTCACATTCAACCGGATGCAGTATGCGAGTAAAACTTTTCTTTCGGATTGCCCCGTGTTGCATTCGCTTTACAAAGCCGACGTGGATTACGAATTTTTTGATTCTTTCAGCGGAAATATCAAAAAACCTATTCTGTTTTATTCCGGCAACCAGTGGCTGGACCGGGCCTCTCAAGAATGCTTGAGAAAATATGTCAGAGACGGCGGCATTCTGGTTGTTTTTCAGGATTTTCCTAGAAAAGATGATTATTTCAGTCCGCTCAATGCCCTTGGGCTTGCCGAACCCGACAGTATTCTGTTCGAATTTCAGTGGATGCTGCGATTTTCTTTAGACGGACAAACTTCGGTGGATGTTCGCTCACAGCCATTTATTTTTGACAAGGTGGACGGCAAAGCCATTCAGGCGGATCTGGGCCCTTACGGAAAAAAGAATATCGGATATTTGAAAACTCTAGGCAAAGGCAGAGTGCTCCATTTGGGTGTTCAGCCGAATGCGGAAATTGTGAATCGCATTCTCGACTTTTTTAACATTCCGCGCTATTCCCAGTCGCAAAGCGCCGGGGTAAAAACCGCGATTTTTGAAGGGGCGAACGGGAAGCACGTTTTGGTTGCCGTAAATCCGAATGAAGAAGCGCACACTGCGGAAATTGCTCTTAAGGTCGATAAAAAGAGAAGGTTCTCGAAAGCCCTTGATCTTTTAACCGGTAAAGCCTATAAATTAACGTCGAATTCGCTGGTCATCAGCGTACCGCGCAAGGACGGAACGGTTATCGAGCTTCACTAAACCAGGAGGGTGTTATGTATAATGATTTCTTTGGATTCAAAGAAAATCCTTTTAACATGACTCCTGATCCTCACTTCATTTATTTCTCAAAAAAACATCTGGAAGCGTTCGCGAGCCTTCTTTACGGCATCGAGCAGCGCAAAGGTTTCCTAGAAATTACCGGTGAAATCGGGGCCGGAAAAACTACGTTGTGCCGCCGCCTTATCGAAGAATTGGAGGGGAAGGCCAAAACATCTTTCATTTTTAATTCCGATCTTTCCGACATTCAACTGCTTCAGGCGATTATCGAAGATTTTGGCATTCAGCCGAAGAAAGCCACTAAAAAAGGATATTTTGACGCGCTGAACCGTTTTCTTCTTGAAGAATTGCGAAACGGCGGAAACGTTGTGTTGATTATTGATGAAGCGCAGAACTTGTCCCCGCGTTCACTGGAACAAATCCGCCTGCTTTCGAATCTGGAAACTCAAAAAGAAAAACTTCTGCAAATTGTGCTCGTCGGCCAGCCGGAACTTCGCGAAACCTTGAAAGATCCCTCCCTCGTTCAGCTTCGTCAGCGAATCGGAATTCGTTATCATTTGACCGCACTGGACCGGGAAGAGACCGAGCGCTATATCTGGCACCGGCTTGAAGTTGCCGGTTACAACGGGAAATTTCCGTTTTTGCCAGAAGCCCTGGATTTGGCATTTCAATATTCAGGTGGTGTGCCGCGCATTTTGAATGTCCTTTGTGATAAGGCCCTCCTGGCGGCATTTGTTCAGGATGTGCGTGTGATTGGTAAAATTCTTGTCGAGCAGGCGCGTGATGAAATTGAAGGCACTCAGACCAATTCAGTTGTTCAGGAGATGGTGACTGCATGAGCATTATTGCAGACGCTTTAAAAAAAGCGGAAGTTGAAAAGCAAGTCAAAAAAAATCCGGTTCAAAACACGCTTACGACTTCCGTGGAATCCTCGCAAAGCATAAAGCGTACGGATTCGGTTTACGCTCGAACTCGCAAAAATAAATGGCCTCTTAGTTTTATTTTTGTAGCTCTGTTGATTTTGGTCGTTGTTGCCGGGAGTTTATTTTTTGTATCAAAACAAAAATCGGTGATTATTGTTCCCGCCACAGCAAAGCAGTCCGACTCGGGAATAGAATTTTCGTTTGATGTCCAGCCCAAGAACGTGACTTTGGCACCCATATCCTCTGCACTGAAAGTGGCGGAATCGCCCAAGGCTTTGGCGCTTACTGTGCCAGTTCCTGTGGCAGAGCCCGCCAAGTCAGAATTTATCCTTTCTGGCATCATCGATGACCCTGTAACTCCTTCTGCCATCATCAATAACGAGATTGTCGAGGTGGGTGAGGTAGTGCACGGTGCTAAAGTGGTCCGGATCGACGCCCATCGGGTTGTTTTGGAGAAGGATAACCGCGAAATATCACTCGCCTTGTAAACCCAACTTGCTGTAGGTGTGCCTACACGTTACACTTAACTTGTAGGCATATTCTGAAGATTGTCCCTCCCAAGTATGTCAATTCAGAAAAGGAAAAGATCTGTTCTAAAAGAAGTGAAGTTTCCTTTAGGGGACTTAAATGAATATTCAGCAGGGTGCGGACTCAACGATAAAATGGATGAAAAAGACAAAATGCAGTTTTTTTATCTTGTTCACCCTTACATTGTTCCT